>JAKPIR010000350.1 GCA_029549705.1 Pseudomonadota bacterium
AGGCAACACTTGCTCAGGCGAAGTACCCCAAGTCACTTGTGGTGCAATATCCTCGCCTTTAAACTCAATCACAGCATCAAATACTGCATCCGCATCAGTTTTCAAGGTGTTCCAATAGGCAACAGCTTTATCCCATTGGTCGGCCTTAGGCGCATATTGACGGCCTTTGAGGTATGCTGCTGTTTTTTCATCTGGCGCGATAATGCCTGCACGCGCGCCCGCTTCAATGGCCATATTACAGATGGTCATGCGGCCTTCTATGCTTAAAGCACGAATCACTTCACCGCCAAATTCAATGGCATAACCCGTACCGCCTGCAGTGCCTATGCGGCCAATCACGGCCAATGCAACGTCTTTTGCTGTTACGCCTTTTCCAAGCACGCCATCCACTTTAACTAACATGCGTTTTGATTTTTTTGCAATCAAGGTTTGCGTCGCCATGACGTGCTCAACCTCAGAAGTACCAATACCATGCGCCAATGCACCAAAGGCGCCGTGTGTTGAAGTATGGCTATCGCCACACACCACCGTCATGCCAGGTAGCGTTGTACCGTTTTCAGGCCCGATTACATGGATAATGCCTTGATTCGCGTGCTTGAACGGAAAGTACACAAGCGCGCCCGTTTCTTTAATGTTGCTATCAAGCGTTTCCACTTGCAAACGAGAAATTGGGTCTTCAATCCCTTTTGCCCAATCTTTGGTAGGCGTATTATGGTCGGGGTTGGCTACAAGCGTGTCTGCGCGCCACGGCTTACGCCCAGCCAAACGCAAGCCTTCAAATGCTTGCGGGCTGGTCACTTCATGCACCAAGTGCCTATCAATATAAATCAAACAAGTGCCGTCTGCATCTTCATGCACCACGTGCGAATCCCATAATTTATCGTAAAGCGTTTTTCCCGCCATGTTTAACTCCTTAAAAAGGTGATTTTTTAAAACTTGCAGCATTTTAAATCATCGCCAATACCTGTACAAGAATATCGTTTATACTAGTATTAAACATAACAGGATAGCTTAATTCAATGGACACAAGACGCAAAGAACTTGCTGAATTTTTGACTGCCCTACGCCAACGCGGCACGCCTGAAGCATTTGGCTTTCCCTCGGGTGCGCGCAGACGCACACTAGGCTTGCGCCGCGAAGAAGTCGCGCAATTAGCTAATATCAGTGCCACTTGGTACACATGGATAGAACAAGGCCGCGAGGTCAATGTATCAGCTGAGGCACTAGATAGATTAGCGCTTGCACTTAAATTATCAAAATCAGAACGCACCTATTTGTTTGACATGGCCGATAGGCGCGACCCACAAGCGCATCATTTAGAGGCCGACACCGCACCCGAAACACTCATCAATATGCTCAATAGCATTCAAATCCCCGCCTATATTTTAGGGCGCACGTGGGATGTATTGGCTTGGAACGAATCCGCCAGTGAATTATTTACAGGTTGGTTAGATATTGCTGCTAACGATGTACGCCCTAATCTACTCCGCTTTGTATTTCAGCACCCAAGCGCAAAACTATTTGTAGTAGATTGGGAACTGCGCGCCAGACGTTTAGTGGCAGAATTTAGAGCCGATTGCCGCAGCCGCCTAGAAGAACCCGCCATGCAAAAACTGGTGGGCGAACTCACGCAAGCCAGCCCAGATTTTGACCGCTTTTGGAAACAACACGATGTGCTGGAAAGACAAGGTGGGCAACGCCAATTTAATCATCCAACACAAGGCTTGATTAGTTATAGCCAAGTCACCTTAAGGCCTGTGGAGCAAGAGCAATTGAAATTAGTGTTGTTGCAACCTGCTGTTTAGCCAGCGCAGGGTGTGCAAAACGGTTTTTCTTGCACACCATTTAATTTTATCAATTGAATACGGTGTGCAAATAAAAATTCATTTGCACGCCCTACTAAACCTAACAAAATCACACAAAATCCCGCATCAACTTATACTCAATCGCATCAATCAACGCGCGCCATGAGGCGTCTACCACGTCGGTTGAAACACCTGTGGTTGTCCAGCTTTCATTGTGGTCGGCTGATTCAATCAGCACGCGCACTTTGGCGGCGGTGGCTTGGTCTGAGTTGAGTACGCGTACTTTGTAATCGGTCAAACGTACGGTTTTAATGGCAGGATAAAAGCGTTCTAGCGCACGGCGCATGGCTTTATCCAATGCGTTCACAGGGCCATCGCCTTCGGCTGTCGTGGTTTCTACTTGCCCATTGACCAGCAGTTTAATGCTGGCTGATGAATTGACGCCGTTGACGGCTGGCTCGTGAATGTTGACTTGATATTCTTTAAATTCAAAACTTGGTCTAAGCTTATCTAGCTCGCGCAACACCAGCAATTGCACCGAAGCTTCTGCGCTTTCAAATTGGTAACCATCGTGTTCTAAGGCTTTAATGTGCGCCAAAATGCGTTGGGTGTCTGGTGAGTCTTTATCCAGCGTGGCGTCAATCTCGCGTAATTTTGAGAGCAAAGCGCCCCGCCCCGCGACTTCACTCACCAATATATGGCGGCTATTACCGACTATTTCAGGGTTGATATGCTCGTATGAAATCGGGTTTTTGTTGACCGCATCAATGTGCATGCCGCCTTTGTGCGAAAACGCATCGTTGCCCACATACGGTGCTTTGTCGTTAAACGGCATATTGGCAACTTCATTCACAAAACGTGCCACATGCGTGAGGGTGCTGATGTTTTCTGGCGGAATGCAATTGAAGCCGAGTTTTAACTGCAAATTAGGGATGATGGAACATAAATTAGCATTGCCGCAACGCTCGCCAATGCCGTTGATGGTGCCTTGCACCTGCGTAGCACCTGCTTGCACGGCGGCAACTGAATTGGCGACTGCCATTTCGCAATCATTGTGGCAATGAATGCCCACTTGCACTTTACTAAATTGGGCGACGACTTTTTGCGTGATTTCAAACACTTCGTTGGGGAAAGTACCGCCATTGGTATCGCAAAGCACTAATGAATCCGCGCCGGCATCCGCTGCTGCCTGTAAGGTTGCAAGCGCGTATTCGGCATTGGCTTTATAGCCATCGAAAAAATGCTCGGCATCAAACACCACTTCTTTGCCCAGCGCTTTTAGGTAAGCAATGGTGTCGCCTATCATGGCGAGGTTTTCTTGCAAGGTAGTGCGCAGAATATCGGTGACTTGGTAATCCCAACTTTTGCCAAAAATCGCCACAGCTTGTGTACTGGCACTTAATAAAGATCGCAGGTTGTTATCATCTGCCGCTTTGATACCAATGCGGCGCGTGCTGCCAAAGGCAATAATTTTGGCGTGTTTTAAATTAAGTGCAGAAACGCGCTTAAAAAATTCTAAATCTTTAGGGTTAGAGCCTGGGTTGCCTGCTTCAATGTAGCCAATCCCTAGCGCATCAAGTTGCACAACAATTTTAAGTTTATCTTCAACCGTAAATGAAACGCCTTGCGCTTGTGCGCCATCGCGCAGGGTGGAATCGTAAGCCGTGACATGAGTCTGCATTATTTATTTTTAATTTTCTTAAGATTGAGAGACTTTTGCACGAAACAAGAAACGTACAATCTTCCTAACACCGTCATTCCCGCGTAGTCTGGAATCCAGCCCAACAACAAGCGTCTGTGATTATATTGAGTGCAACGCCGATGAAATTTAAAATATAAGTAATTGATTGAAAACATATAAAATAAAATTTTCCAATTATTTGTTTTATTAAAACAGTTGTTAGTATGTCACTTGCCTAGATTCCAGCCTATCACGTGTGAATAATGCGCTTTAGCGCATACATTCCACGGGGATGACCTTTACGGTTACGCTGGAATGACGGACTTTGAAATTTTCATCGTAAATTAAACCAATTTCGTTTCATGCAAAGCTATCATGGAGTTGGTTAATCTCTAAAATTACCAAACTGTAGCGGAAAATCCGTTACACTCTTTTTGCAAAAAGCAATCGCCTCTTGCAGCACGTCGCGCTTTGCGCCGTTGACGCGTACGGTATCACCCTGAATGCTGGCCTGCACTTTCAACCCGGAATCTTTCAGCAATTTAACCAGTTTTTTTGCCAATTCCGTATCAATGCCGGCTTTGATTTTCAGTTCCTGTTTCACCTTATTACCGCCCACCTTTTGTATATCTTGATGGTCCAGCCGCTTCGATGAGTCAGGCTCTTTCTTTTCCATCGCCGGTAATAAAATATCTTTAATTTGATCGAGCTGAAAATCGTTATCGCCCAATAAAGTAATCAGATTGTCTTTTTCATTTAACTCAATTTTTGCTGCAGTGCCTTTAAAATCATAGCGATTGGTGATTTGCTTGCCGGCAGTATCCACAGCATTTTTTAACGCGACCATATCGACTTCAGAACTAATATCAAATGAAGGCATAAAAATCCTTTTAAACTAAGTGAAAAATGTCCGAGAAAAATTTTTGCCTCTGAAAGCCTTTATTTACAAGGCTTCCAGAGCATCGAAAAAGGTTGGCTGTGTTTAATTACTCAAAATGGCAAACGTAATCCAATGTTTCTGTGACTTCAATATCGAATGAAGAATTGCCAGGCACAGTAAATTTCTCACCCGCGCCATATTCTTTCCAGGTGCTTTCGCCGTTGAGGCGCACCTTACAGTGTCCGCTGTTAATTTCCATTAATTCAGGCGCCGCGGTATTAAAAGTGAGTGTGCTTGGAAAAATGACGCCGATAGTGCTACGCGTGCCATTTGGCAACATCACCGTGTGGCTCACACACTTGCCATCGAAATAAATATTGGCTTTCTTTTTTACACTGACGTTGTCGAATTGTGCCATGGCGCATGCTTTCAAAAGTAATCAAAACGCCATTATCGCAGAAAAGCACCGCCTATCCAAGACGGTGCTTGCGGTTAACACTCAAACCTAATGTAAGGTAACGCGTTTAATTAAGGTGTTGCGAGAGAAATTAGGCAAACACTTCGGCATCTGCCAATAATTTTGCTTGCTGGTCTTTGGCAGAAAGGATGGGCATAGCACTGCTTGGCCATTGAATTCCAATTTCCGGGTCGTTCCAAATGATGCTACGCTCAAATGCTGGTGCGTAATAATCTGTTGTTTTATATAAAAAATCAGCTGATTCAGTGAGGACCAAAAAGCCATGCGCGAACCCTTCAGGCACCCACATCATGCGTTTATTATCCGCCGACAGTTCACAGGTCACGTGTTGCCCAAAGGTCGGAGAGCTTTTGCGAATATCCACCGCCACATCCAACACCGCACCCTGCACCACGCGCACCAGCTTGCCTTGCGGATTCTGGATTTGGTAATGCAAGCCACGCAATACGTTTTTAGCTGATCGGCTGTGATTATCTTGGCAAAAATAGACTTCACGACCAATGAGCTCGGTAAATTGATTTCGGTTAAAACTTTCAAAGAAGAAACCGCGTTCGTCACCAAATACTTTGGGCTCAATAATCAATACATCAGGAATCGAGGTGGCAATTGCTTTCAAAATGGCACCCCATCTTTTAATAGGCGCAACAAATATTGCCCATAGCCATTTTTAGCCAATGGTTGCGCTAACTTTTCTAATTGTTCGGCGTTAATCAGGCCATTGCGATAAGCAATTTCTTCCGGGCAACAGACTTTCAAGCCTTGCCGATGCTCGATAGTTTGAATAAAGTTACTGGCTTCAATCAGGCTCTCATGCGTGCCGGTATCTAACCAAGCGTAACCGCGACCCATGATTTCCACATTCAATTCATTGCGCTCAAGATAAATACGATTCAAATCGGTAATTTCTAACTCGCCGCGTGGAGATGGTCTGAGATTTGCTGCCAATTTAGCCACTTGATTGTCATAGAAATACAGCCCCGTCACCGCATAGTTACTTTTAGGTTTCGCAGGCTTTTCTTCCAAGCTGGTTGCATGCCCTTGCTTATTAAAATCAACAACGCCATAGCGCTCTGGGTCATTCACATGATAGGCAAAAACAGTAGCACCCTCATTACGTAAAGTGGCTTGTTTAAGTTGCTTATGCAAATCGTGACCATAAAAAATATTGTCGCCCAACACTAATGCGCTTGGGTCATTGCCAATAAAATCTTTACCAATAATGAAGGCTTGCGCAAGGCCATCTGGGCTTGGTTGTACTGCATATTGCAGATTCAGCCCCCAGTCACTGCCATCGCCTAATAGTTGTTGGAAACGCGGTGTATCTTGCGGCGTTGAGATAATCAAAATATCTCGAATACCGGCCAGCATCAAGGTACTGAGCGGGTAATAAATCATTGGTTTATCGTAAATGGGCAACAGCTGTTTTGAAACGACTTTCGTCACTGGGTGAAGTCGGGTGCCAGAGCCACCCGCAAGAATAATACCTTTGCGTTGCGTCATAATTGTTTCTCTATCAATAAGTTGGAATAATTTTAACAGTTAATTTGATTTATTTTTGCCGAATGTTAATTTCAAACAGGAGTGCTAAAGAATTTCGGTCAGCATGCGCGTCACGCCACTCTGCCAATGAGGTAGATATAAGTTAAAGGTATTTTGCAACTTTTGTGTATCTAACCGTGAATTCAAAGGGCGGTTTGCTGGTGTGGGAAAAGCCGTCGTCGGCACTGGCGCAATGGCATCGGCTGGGACTTTTATCTCTACACCCGCTTTACGTGCGAACTCAATGACAAAATTCGCATAGCCATGCCATGAAGTCTCGCCACCCGCGACAAGATGATATAAGCCGCTCACTTCAGGCTGCAGTAACGCAGTGCGAATCGCATGTGCGGTCACATCCGCCAGCAAATCAGCGCCGGTTGGCGCACCAATCTGGTCATTGATTACTTTCAAACTATCACGTTCTTTTGCTAGCTTCAACATCGTTTTGGCAAAATTTCCGCCACGCGCCGCGTACACCCAACTGGTGCGAAAAATCAGGTGTCTGCAACCTGATGCAATAATCGCCAACTCGCCGGCCAACTTGCTTTTTCCATAAGTGCTTAATGGTCCCGTAGCATCGGATTCTCGCCAAGCCACTTTACCCGAGCCATCGAACACATAATCTGTTGAGTAATGCACCAACCATGCCCCTAGGCGTGCTGCCTCTTTCGCCATAATTTCAGGTGCCAGGGTGTTGAGCGTGTCGGCCAAGTCAGGTTCACTTTCGGCTTTATCGACCGCAGTATGGGCAGCGGCATTCACAATAATATCTGGCGCAACCGTTCGGATAGTATTGGCAATACCCGCCAAATTGGTTAAGTCCCCACACAAAGATTCACTGCGTGCATCTAGCGCAATTAACTCGCCCAACGGCGCAAGGCTGCGCTGTAATTCCCAGCCAACCTGACCATTTTTACCAAACAAAAGAATTTTCATAGTAACGGGTAAAATCTTATTTTTATCATGATGACTCGAATGTATGACGTTATATCACGTTGAGAAATCGCCTGACAATAGCTCTTTTGGCGGGCTAATGATTGATAAGTATAAACAAAAATACCACCGCAAGGGTGGCATTATTTGTTTGGTGGAGCTGGGGGGAATCGAACCCCCGTCCGCAAATCCGCTACAGACAGTTCTACATACTTAGCCTTGTTGTTTAATTTAATCTGCACCACACCAACAGACAAGCGGTGTACAGACGAGAGACCTTAAGGTTAATGATGTGCTAAGTCACCCAACACAACACGTA
>JAKPIR010000362.1 GCA_029549705.1 Pseudomonadota bacterium
TTTTTGTAGAGTACCTTAAATATCCGCATGAAGTCATGAGCATGCTCTGGACGGGTTTTAAAGTACATATTTTTGCAACATTGGGCTTTAGCGTCATCACAATCTGGCTGATGCGCCGCTTTATGAAGCCATGGCTGACGGCTAAACCTACATGGTCCAACAAAAAACTTTGGCTGGTGTGGCCGCTGATATTTTTGCTTTCAGCACTGGCGATTCGCTCTTCCCTTGGTCATCGGCCTGCCAACCCGGCTTTATTTGCCATCACGCAAGATAGCATGGTCAATAGCTTAATTCTTAATTCCGGATATTCTGTTATTTATGCCGTGTATAGCCTGCAGCATGAGGCGAAATCCAGCCAAATTTACGGAAAAATGACCAAAGAAGATATTTTTAAAATCACGGGTGCCAAAGACACGGATCTACCAACACTCACAACGCTCAACCCAAGTGCCAAGCGTGACAAACCACTTAATCTAGTGATTATTCTGCAAGAAAGTTTGGGCGCTACTTTTGTGGAATCACTAGGTGGCGTGCCAGTGACGCCCAACTTGGAAAAACTGAAAGAACATGGCATCTGGTTTGAGCAACTTTACGCCACCGGCACGCGCTCAGTCCGCGGTATTGAAGCGGTTGTGACGGGCTTTCAGCCAACGCCTGCCGACAGCACCGTGAAGTTATCGTTAAGCCAAAAAAACTTTTTTAGCTTGGCCGGCTTACTCGCTAAGCACGGTTACAGTACAGAGTTTATCTATGGCGGCGAGTCCCACTTTGATAATATGCGCGGCTTTTTTATGGGCAACGGCTTTCAGTCCATCATCGACCAAAAAGACTATAAAAACCCTGTATTGCTAAGCAGTTGGGGTGTATCCGACGAAGATTTACTGAATAAAACCCATGAGCAATTGCTGGCGCACCATGCCAGCGGCAAACCGTTTTTTACGCTGGCTTTTTCATCTTCAAACCATGCGCCGTTTGAGTTTCCTGATGGGCGTATCGAGCTATATGAGCAACCCAAAAACACTGACAATAATGCAGTAAAATATGCCGATTACGCGATTGGTGAATTTATCAAAAAAGCGAAGGCCAGCCCGTATTGGAATGACACGGTGTTCTTAATTGTAGCTGACCATGATATTCGGGTGCGTGGTGACACATTGGTGCCTATCGAGCGCTTTCATATTCCTGGGCTCATTTTGGGTGCCGATATCGCACCGCAGAAAATTACTGCAATCGCCAGCCAAATTGACTTACCCGTCACGGTATTATCCCTGATGGGCCTGCAAACGCAGCACCCGATGACGGGCCATGATTTATCGCAAATTCCAGCGGACTATCTTGGCCGCGCCATGATGCAATATAACTATAATTTTGCCTGGATGGAGCAAACGCCTACCAGCAACCAAGTTGTGGTGCTACGTGAAAATAAAGCCCCCGCGCATGGGGTGTATGATATGTTGGCAAAACGCCTTCACGAGGTAAGCCCACCGCAAAATGCCGCCACGCTTGAACAGCGCGCGCTGGCCAATACGCTACTTCCGGCCCTGTTATATTCGGAGCAAAAATACCGAGTTCCTGAATGACAAAAACAGCAGAAAAGAAACAGCCTTCCATGCTGACAAACCAAGTCATCTTGGATGGCTTACGCTATATTTTAACGGGTGGCTTACGCATTAAAAAGGGGCATTTGCCTGTTCAGTCACATCAAATTCCGCATGATTTTATTGGCGTTTGCGTAGCCAGTAACCAAGATGCCGCGGTCGATGACTACGTTGTGGCCAACGTTAAATTGTTAGGCATTCAACGGGTTCGCCTGGATTTTACCTATACTGATATAGATAACTATCAAGTGCGGTTTTTAAATCGCCTCATTGCTGAAGGGTTTGATGTCACCCTGCATCTTTTGCAGCCGTTTGAAGCTGCCAAAAACATGCAGTCGGTTGAGGCGCAGTTGAAATGGCGTAAATTCTTGGTGACGGTGTTAGATGCCTTTGGCCAAAAAATCAAGGCCGTTGAATTTGGCAACACCCTCAACCGCAAGCGCTGGGCAGGCTATGATTGGTCTGGTTTTATAGAAGCATGGCGCATTGCGCACCAAGAAATCACCAGCCGAAATATCACACTGATTGGCCCAAATGTTCAAGACTTTGAGCCGCTTTACAACGTGAGTTTGCTCAAAACGTTTAAACAGCAAAAACTGTTGCCCGACATGCACAGCAACAATCTTTTTGTCGAACGCGTCATCGAGCCGGAGCGTTTTGACCACCGCATTCTCAAGTACCGGTGGGCCACTTTACTTAAATACAATTTGGTCAAAAAGGCACGTATTTTGCAAAAAATCGGCCAAGATTTTGGCGTACCGCGAACCGTTTCATCCGTGGCTTTTTGGGCTATTTACCGCATTCAGCGTTTTTTGCCTGATGGTGAACAAAAACAGGCGGATTATGCTGCGCGCTACTTTTTGCTATTAGCCGCATCGGGTGCACTCTCAAACGCTAATTGGGGCGCGCTTATTTGTCAGCGTGAAGGCTTAATAGATGATGGCCTTACAGAGCAGGATTACCCAGCGCTAGAGCGCGTGGCGCATTATGAGCAAGCTAACGGATTATTGGAAAATTATCGTCACCACCCCAGTTTTGATGCCCTAAAAACAGTAGTCAAAGTATTGCAGGGCGCGCGCTACATCAAACCGATTGCTACAAGCACAGGGTTAGAAATTCATTATTTAATACAAAATCATCAGCACATACACGTGGCCTGGGCCACCAATGGCAATGCTGCTTTTGCGGCAGATGTGTATTCGGTAGCAAGCCTTGCAAGCGCCAATATTACCGATAGAGATGGTAATCTTTTATCGCAACTTGAAATCATCACTGAGTCACCCGTTTACCTCGCTTGGCCAACGATTGAGGCCATACAAGTGCGTGCACAACCGCGTTTGACCAAAGATTTAAAAATTCACGCGCATATTCAGCATCAGCACTATTACACATTTGCACAGCACGGCTGGCAAGGGGTGTTACTTGCCAAAGATGCAGCCGAGGCAGAAATGTTATTTAAAGCACTTCACCCGCAAAATTTAACAGCGCCAGCAAAAGATCAAGCCTTACGCCATGCCAGAAATGCAATTTGGTCCATCGACAGTCCTCGGGGTGATGCAACTAAAATCACGGTCAAACAGCCGATTAAAATGCATCTGCATAAAGCCTTTTTTGACCGCTACAAACCCAGCAAAGCCAAGCGCAGTTGGAATGGGGCAATGGAATTACTGCGTCGCGGCATTGCAACGGCAATGCCAGTTGCCTATTTTGAAAAACTTGGCGACAGCACATTAAAAGAAAATTTCTATCTGTGTGAATTTGTAGACCATGATTTTAATATTGCTGCGGCTTTTATTGCCTTTAGCCAAGGCGCACAACATTTTCATGGTTTAACCGCCACCGAGCTGTACGTGGCTTTTGCAGACTTTTGCCACTTACTGCATAGCCGCGGCATTTATTTTAGAGATTTTTCTGGCGGCAATATTTTGGTAAAAATTGCCGATAATCAAAAATTGCAATTCTCGCTCATCGATACCGCACGCCTGCATGCCTACAATCATGGCACACCATTTAAGTATCGAATTGCCGACCTCACCCGTGCGCTCAATAAATTACACTGGCCAGGCAGAACGCAATTTTTGCGTATTTATTTGGCAATGAGCGGCCGAAAATTGACTTGGCGAATCAGGCTGGCATTTTACCTGTATGATTTTAAAGTGGATTTCAAGCGAAAATTTGGCCGTAAAGCGGTTAGAAAATTACTCAAAAAAATCAAATCGAGCGTACATTAAACGTCCGAGAAAATTTTATGCCTCTGGAAGCCTTTATTTATAAGGCTTCCAGAGCATCGAAAAAGGTTGTGGTCAGTTTAACGTGTGAAATCGGCCTAAAAGAACTATTTCTTAAGGTGTTGCAACCGGTGGCGGTAGCACAAAATCTTTCGGTAAAAATACCCAAATCTTGCCTTCTTGCTTCATCGCCCCCGCTTTAGCGCCCGCCTCTGGTCCTGAGCCCCAATAATAATCGGCACGCACCCCACCCTTGATGGCGCCGCCCGTATCTTGCGCCATCATCAGCCGTTTAAGGGGGGTTGTACTATTCGGTTCAGTGGTAGAGACAAATACAGGGGCGCCAAGTGGCACAAATTTTGGATCAACCGCCACAACCCGTTCAGCTAAAATAGGCACGCCCAACGCACCCAAGGGACCAGGCAATCCTGCTGGCAACTCTCTAAAAAAAACATAGCTTGGATTGTTATTCAGCAATTCTCTAAGCTTGGCGGGATTATTTTTAGCCCAGTTTTTAATGCCGGCCATAGAGGCATTGGCGTAAGTAAGCTCACCGCGTTCAACCAGCAACCGCCCAATGGAGTTGTAAGTATGCCCGTTTTGGTCTGCATAGCCCACATGCACTTCTTCACCGTTATCCAGCTGCACTAGTCCTGAACCTTGTACCTGCAGATAAAAGACATCAATAATATCGTCAATATATACAAACGCATGTGCCTTAAGCGGCGTATTGCTTGCCTCAATCTCTGCGCGCGTGTAATAAGGAACCAGTTTATTCCCCACTACTCTTCCACGCACCCGTTTAAATTTAAGTTCTGGAAATAACTCATTTAATTCAACGGTCACCAAGTCATTTGGGGTTGTGTATAAAGGATGCGGATATTGCGCTGATTTTGTGCGACTGCCTTTTAGCAAAGGTTCATAGTAGCCCGTGATTAAACCAACATCCGACCCATCCGCATTGGTAGTTTTATACACAGAAAAATTTTGTTTAAAGTAAGTCTTTACTTCCTCTGTGCTTGGCTTATTTTTTGTTTGTTTACTCAATTGCGAGGCTGCGTTACAAACGCTTTGCCACATCGGCTTGTTCACTAGCGTTGTGCATCCTTGTAGCCACGCCGGCCATGCCAAATTCAAATTGTCACCATTGACCTTAGTGTTACTAAAACCGTCCACTTCATCCCATGATGCAGGTTTTAATAGGCCGTAATCAGCGATTTTTGCCTCGGCTGCTTTAACTTCAGGCGTTTTGATTTCTTTTGGTGTTGGTTCAGTAACGGGTAACACCGGTTGGGATGGACACTTTTTTTCAGGGCAGTCGCATTGACATTTCGCTACTGGCGGGCTTGGGGGCACCAGCACTTTTGGTTGTGTTTCATGGCTGGCACAGGATAATAATCCACCCACGGAAACCAATAAGGTTAGCCTGACGAACCACCAAAAAGGATTTTTATTATTCAATGGAACCCAACTTAATTAAAAATTAAAACACCTTAATACGACTTAATGGAACGCGCATTGTTAATGCAGCACTCTTGGCATGGCTAAGATAAAAGGCGCAATCGGCACATCAAATTGCGTGCCATCTTCGGCAACCATTTGATAGCTACCGTGCATCTCGCCCATAGGACTATTGAGCACTGTGCCGCTGGTATATTCAAAATGGCTATTGGGCAACAACAAAGGTTGCGCGCCCACTACACCTAGCCCTTTCACCTCTTGTTTTTCACCATTGGCTTCAACAATCACCCAGTGGCGGCTGATGAGTTGCGCGGTGACATTGCCGGTATTGGTGATTTTAATATGGTAGGCAAACGCATAACGATTGAGTGTAATGTCAGATTGGTCAGGCAGAAATTCCACTTCTACCGTCACATTGCATTCGTATCGTTTAGCCGCAGCCATCACGTAATCAGCCCGGTTGTTGGTGAGCTTGGGCTGGCAGAATAGAGTTTTTTTGGCATACGACCTGCCAGATAAGCCTCGCGCCCAGCTTCAACCGCCTTTTTCATCGCACCGGCCATAAGCACGGGGTCGCGCGCGGCAGCAATCGCAGTGTTCATTAAGACGCCCTGGCAACCGAGCTCCATGGCAATCGCAGCGTCTGATGCGGTACCCACACCTGCATCCACCAGCACGGGGATTTTTGCATTTTCAATAATAATTTGTAAATTCCACGGGTTTAAAATACCCATCCCAGAGCCGATTAAAGAGGCCAATGGCATCACCGCGCAACAACCAATCTCTTCAAGTTGCTTGGCAATAATCGGGTCGTCCGAGCAGTACACCATGACATCAAAGCCATCTTTTACCAAAGTTTTAGCGGCAGCCAGCGTTTCAATCATGTTGGGGTACAGCGTATTCGGGTCGCCAAGCACTTCCAACTTTACTAGTTTGTGGCCATCTAATAATTCGCGTGCCAGACGCAGCGTACGCACAGCATCGTCAGCAGAATAACAGCCTGCTGTATTGGGCAGATAAGTAAATTCTTCCGGGGGCAGAAAATCTAACAGGGACGGCTCACCCGCTTTTTGGCCGATATTGGTGCGACGAATTGCCACCGTAATAATTTCCGCACCACTCGCATCAATGGCAGCGCGTGTTTGGGCAAAATCTGCATATTTACCCGTGCCCACCAGCAACCTTGATTGATAATGTTGACCTGCTATATTCAATAAATCTGACAATTTCTTTCCTTATCGTATAACTCGTTTACTCGCGTGCTATTAACCGCCACCCACTGCACCTACAATTTCCAGCTTATCACCTTCGCTCAACTGCGTATCAGCAAATTGACTACGCGGCACAATTTCACCGTTCCACTCTATGGCCAGCCGCTTGCCTTCTAGATTCAATGCGCTCACTAAATCTGCCACTGTAAAACTGGCAATATCAAATTCTCGAGATTTTCCGTTAATAATTAGTTGCATGGTGAAAAAAACAATAAATGATGAAAATGGTATTCAGAAACAAAAATGGTTGCCGTAATTCAATGATGAAGCCAGCTAAGCGTTCATTTTACGAAAATAGTAGTGTGTTTAGCAAACCTTATCTGGAATATTCGTTGTCATCCAAAATACGATGATCAGCGTTATGACGGCTGTGATGACATTCACATTATTTTAATCGATGACTTTAACTTTCATGAAACACGATGACATGAAGGAAAAGCTCCCAAAAGGAAAAACAACATGCAAGTTTCAACTCCAGTCAAAACACACACAAAAGCAACTCACTCCGCAAAACTCAAATCAAATCTGCCTAGCAAAGATACTGCAGAGCGTCAGGCCATTCAGCCTGACACCGCTAAAGAAAATTCGCTGACTCGACTACTCGCCTCTTGTTGCGATTGCGTCTAGCTTTTCTAGCGCAATCAAACGCACGGCACCGCCCGTGCAAATTTAGGCTTTGGGCGTTTTCCAATGACAAAGTACAATATCGGAATTATCAACTTCTTGTTAATTTTGAGAGATTACTATGAAAGTCCTCAGCCAAACGGTAGACATCAACACCCCAACAGGGGTAATGCGTTGCTATATTCATCAACCTGCTGATAGCGTCAATGGAACTAAAAAATATCCCTGTATATTATTTTATTCCGAGATATTTCAACAGACTGACCCTATCGAGCGCGCCGCCGTGATGATGGCCAGCCATGGCTATGCCGTAATGGTGCCGGAGGTTTTTCATGAGCTCAACCCAATCGGCACGGTACTTGGCTATGATGAAGCCGGCCGCAACAAAGGCAATGCAGATAAAGAGAAAAAAGACGTACAAAGCTACGACAGCGACAACATAGCCATGA
>JAKPIR010000379.1 GCA_029549705.1 Pseudomonadota bacterium
TTCTTTTGCCTGTGCCAGCGCCACCTGCATGATTTGCGCGGTAATGCCTGTAATTTTGATGTCCATTTGCAGTGCTGTAATGCCATCTTCGGTACCAGCTACTTTAAAGTCCATGTCACCTAGGTGATCTTCATCGCCCAAGATGTCGGTCAATACCGCCACACGGTTGCCTTCTTTAATCAGCCCCATTGCAATGCCCGCTACGTGGTTTTTCATCGGAACGCCAGCGTCCATCAATGCTAAACAGCCACCACAGACAGAAGCCATTGAGCTTGAACCATTAGATTCAGTAATTTCAGACACAACACGCATGGTGTAATCAAACTCTTCTTTGGCTGGCAAAGCTGCTACCAGCGCACGTTTTGCTAGGCGGCCATGGCCGATTTCACGACGTTTTGGTGTACCCACGCGGCCCGTTTCGCCAGTGGCGTACGGAGGCATGTTGTAATGCAGCATAAAGCGGTCGTTGTATTCGCCTTGTAACGCGTCAATGGTTTGCTCATCACGGCCAGTACCTAAGGTTGCAACTACCAAAGCTTGCGTTTCACCGCGTGTGAACAGGGCTGAACCGTGCGTACGTGGCAATACGCCAGTGCGTATGCTGATGGGGCGCACGGTGCGTGTGTCACGGCCATCAATACGTGGCTCACCATTTAAAATTTGGCTACGAACGGTTTTAGCTTCCAGGTTAAAGATTTCATTTTTAATCTTGTTGGCTTCTGCAGTTGATGTTTCTTCAGTAATCAACTCAGCCAATACACGGTTGGTAATTTCTTCCAACTTAGCTGAACGCGCACCTTTTGCTTTAATTTGGAACGCAGCGTTAATGTCAGTAGCCGCTAAACTGGCTACTTTTTCAATCAATGCTGTGTCTGGCTCAGGGGCGACCCAGTCCCACGCATCCTTGCCCGCTTCAGCGGCCAATTCACTAATCAGTTGAATCACGGCTTGCATTTGCTCATGACCATACACCACTGCGCCAAGCATCACTTCTTCAGATAATTCTTTTGCTTCTGACTCCACCATCATTACCGCAGTTTCAGTGGCCGCCACCACTAAGTCTAATTCGGTTTCTTCTAATTGCGCTTTGGTTGGGTTTAACACATACTCACCATTGATGTAGCCCACACGTGCCGCACCCAGCGGCCCAAAGAATGGAATGCCAGACAATGACATGGCAGCAGAAGCACCGATAATCGCTGGAATATCCGCATCAATTTCAGGGTCAGATGACAGCACGGTTGCAACTACTTGCACTTCGTTATAGAACGCTTCTGGAAACAATGGGCGTAATGGCCGGTCAATTAAACGGCTTGTGAGTGTTTCTTTTTCTGAAGGACGGCCTTCACGTTTGAAGAAGCCACCAGGAATCTTACCAGCCGCATAAGTTTTTTCCATGTAATCCACAGTTAGCGGGAAAAAATCCTGCCCTGCTTTTACTTCTGATTTACTGGTTACAGCGACTAACACCACGGTATCGCCATAACTCACCATGACTGCCGCATCGGCTTGGCGTGATATTTCGCCTGTTTCTAACGTGAGCGTATGGGCCCCATACTGAATACTTTTTGTTACTTTATTAAACATGTTTTTTCCTTTTCAATTCAATGAACTGTTATTCACTACCCAATAACAGCTGTTTTCCTGCTTCAATTTTAATTAGTGATAATGTTGGCAAATCTACCTGCCATGAAAAAAGCCGACGCAATCACCATGCAGTCGGCTTTTCTTACATCATAAAAGTGCGCTATATATTAACAAGCAATACACTTTTACAACAATTACTTACGTAAACCTAAACGTCCAATTAGCGCTTGATAACGTGTAACATCTTTACTTTTCAAATAATCTAACAAACGACGACGCTGACTGACCAATGCCAACAAACCACGACGTGAATGGTTGTCTTTTTTATTTGATTTAAAGTGCTCGGTTAAATAAGCAATACGGCTTGTTAAAAGTGCCACTTGTACTTCTGGGCTGCCTGTATCTTTTGGTGCTTGTTGAAATTCGCTAACGATTTTAGCGCGATCTGCTGCAGTAGTTGCCATAACTTAATTCCTTTTAAGGTGTTGTGCGTCAATGTAAAAGCAGCCAAAAATTTAACCGCGAATACATTCATTTGCATGAACCGAGCATTGTAATGCTAACTGAATGATTTATCAAATATTTATTGTCCAAACGACATAAAATAATCAGTCAGATGACGGTTTACTGACTATGAGTCGTTTTGGCGCAATTTTCCCATCACTTTGCTGTTCACCCAGCCCTAAAAATTGCTGCTGTTCGTCATAAAGCCGCAATAGACCCGAAGGCACCGCGCCACTTTTCCACACAGCCTGACCTTGTTGCAAGTAGAAGCTGCTGTCACTATTTAAGCTGATGGCTGGCAGATGCTGCACTGCGCTATCTGGCGGCATAAGCAATGCAATACGTTCATCAACGGATGCCGCCTCAAACTGCGCCAAGGTAACCGATTGATCAATATGGTATTGAGCCGTCGAAGTTCTGCGTAGGCCGATTAAATGCGCACCACAACCCAACACATTGCCTATATCTTCTGCCAACGTACGAATATACGTGCCTTTGCTGCATGTCACCGTGATTTCCGCCACATCATCCTGAAACGCATTGACGCTGATTTGATGAATAGTCACGGCACGTGGCTGACGCGCAACTTCAACACCGGCGCGAGCATATTCATACATCGCCTTGCCTTCAAATTTAAGCGCGGAGTACATCGGTGGTGTTTGGCTAATGTTGCCCTCAAACTGGCGACAGGCGGTTTCAAACTGCGCTGATGTGACGTTCACGGGCTGTGTGGACAAAACGACGCCCTCTGCATCACCAGTATTGGTAGTGACGCCTAGCTTCAATGTGGCTATATAGGTTTTGTCTGCGTCTGTCAGGTAATGGGCAAACTTGGTTGCTTCACCAAAACAAAGCGGGAGCAGCCCGGTTGCTAGCGGGTCCAGCGTTCCGGTATGTCCGGCTTTTGTAGCAGATAGCAACCATTTCACTTTTTGTAGCGCTTGGTTTGATGAAAAACCATGCGGCTTATCTAACAGCAAGATTCCGTTTATATTTTTTTTGGGGCGTTTATACTGCACAAGGATGTTTACGATTGAGTGATATTTGCGAATATTCGGAGGGTATATTTTGAATCAAAAAATAGCTTCATATAAACCGAAAATGTTACGAGAAAAATTTTCTGCCCTGCAGGCCTTTATTTACAAGGCTCGCAGGGCATTGAAAAAGGTTGGTACTTAATTATGATGATTTTTGCGTATTTGAAGCCATGGCTTCATCAATTAACTTGGACATCATCATGCCATTATCAATCGAACTGTCATAAACAAAATGCAGTTGAGGTACGGTACGAAGTAACATGCGTTTGGCCAGTTGCGTACGTAAAAAACCCGCAGATTTTTCAAGGCCTTGCTGCAGGCTATCACTTGCTTTTGCGGCGCTGTAAAATATTTTTGCGTGCGCCATATCGCCCGTGACTTCAACCGCAGTTATGGTCACCATGCCAATGCGCGGATCTTTCACTTCAAACATGAGTAAATCAGCGAGTTCACGCTGCATTTGCTCGGCGACACGGTCACTACGGGTAAATTCTTTTGCCATTTATAGCGTTCTAGCGACTTCTACGATTTCATACACTTCTAAAATATCACCCACTTCAATATCATTAAAGTTTTTGAGTGATAGACCGCATTCAAAGTTGTTCTTCACTTCTTTGACATCATCTTTAAAGCGTTTCAGTGAATCTAGTTCGCCTGTGTGAATAATGACGTTGTTACGCAGTACGCGTACCAGTGAATTGCGCTTAATCATGCCGTCTTGCACATAACAACCCGCAATCGCACCCACTTTAGAAATGCGGAACACTTCTCGCACTTCCACCGTACCAATCATTTGCTCTTTTTGCTCAGGTGCTAACATGCCGCCTAAGGCTGCTTTAATTTCTTCTACTGCTTCATAGATAATATTGTAATAGCGCACATCAACACCAAGTGACTCTATCAATTTGCGTGCGCCAGAATCCGCACGCACATTAAAGCCAATCAATACGCCTTTTGAAGCTGCTGCCAAGTTCACATCAGACTCGCTAATTGCACCCACGCCTGTGTGAATAATATTAACTTTTACCTCAGCGGTTGAGAGTTTTTGCAGGCTGGCGGCCAGCGCTTCGTAAGAACCCTGAACGTCGGATTTAATAATGAGGCCCAAGGTTTGTGCTGCGCCACCTTCACCCATTTGGTCAAACATATTTTCAAGTTTGGCGGCCTGTTGTTTTGCCAGTTTCACATCGCGGAATTTACCTTGGCGGAAGTTGGCGATTTCACGCGCTTTACGCTCATCATTGAGTACAATCACTTCCTCACCAGCACTAGGCACATCGGCTAAACCTTGAATTTCAACCGGCATGGATGGACCCGCCTCTTGAATGTCGTTACCCGATTCATCCAACATGGCGCGCACTTTACCAAACGTATTGCCCGCTAACAGCATATCACCACGTTTGAGCGTGCCTGAAGTTACTAGGATTGTTGCCACAGAACCGCGGCCCTTATCCAGACGGCCTTCAATGACCAAGCCTTTGGCTGGCGTGTTTCTTGGTGCTTTCAACTCTAGAATTTCAGCTTGCAACAACACCGCTTCCAGCAACTCATCAATACCTTGGCCTGTTTTCGCTGAAACCTCACGGAACATCACCTCTCCGCCAAAGTCTTCAGGTACAACTTCTTGCGCCACCAATTCCATCTTCACGCGCTCCGGCTCAGCACCCGGCTTATCAATTTTATTGATAGCAACAACAAGTGGTACACCTGCCGCTTTAGCATGGTGAATCGCTTCAATCGTTTGCGGCATCACGCCATCATCGGCAGAAACCACCAAAATCACCACATCGGTTGCTTTGGCACCGCGTGCGCGCATGGCCGTAAAGGCTTCATGGCCTGGCGTATCGAGGAAGGTTACCATACCGCGTGGCGTTTCAACGTGGTATGCACCGATATGTTGGGTAATGCCGCCAGCCTCACCTGAAGCTACACGGCTACGGCGAATATAATCAAGTAATGAAGTCTTACCATGGTCTACGTGGCCCATGACCGTGACGACAGGTGGGCGCGGCTCTAAAACTGCTTCGGCATGCTCAGTTTCTTCAATAAATGTTTCAGGGTCGTTCGGCGCTGCTGCGGAAGCTTTATGCCCCATTTCCTCCACTACAATAATGGCTGTTTCTTGATCTAACACTTGGTTGATGGTCACCATCATGCCCATGCCCATGAGTGTTTTAATCACTTCAGCAGACTTTACAGCCATTTTGTGTGCCAACTCAGCAACCGTAATTGTCTCAGGCACAAGCACTTCGTAAATAATAGCCTCTGTAGGCGCATTAAAGGCATGCTGCGTATCATCATCGTGATGTCTGTTTTTGCCTTTTGGTGCGCGCCAGCCAGCCTTGCCTAATGTGGTATCGCCTCGCGTTTTGATGCCACGTTTTTTGTTCTCAGCATCTGTCCAATCTTTATTGTTGCCTTTTCCTTTTTTCGCATCTTTTGCTGCAGGCTTAGCTACACCCTCTTTGGCCGCAGGTTTATGCAAAGTACCTTCTGACAGCTTAGCTGCCTTAGCTTTTGCCGCCTCGGCTTCAGCTAGTCGCTTGGCTTCTTCTTCTAGTCTTTTTTGTGCAAGCTCTTCTTTTCTACGCTTGTCTTCTGCTTGCATGGCAGCCAACTTAGAGTGACGCTTCGCTTCCTGTTCTCTGAGCGCAATCTCATCTGCACCCAGTAAATCTTTTCTGCTAATCGTTTTAGCTACGATTGGCTCAGCTTCCACAGCCGGCTCACTAACAGCTTCATCCGCCTTATGCGTTTCAGCCACTTCAACTGTCTCAACGACTTCTGAAATCTGTTCGACTATCGCTTTTTCCTCAACTTCAGGTTCAATCACAGGCACTTCTGCCGGCAATTCAACAGGCGCTATTAATTCATCGCGTTGCTCAATCACACGCTTTTTGCGAACTTCCACCTGAATCGTACGCGCTCTACCTGTGTTATCCGTTTTTTTAATTTCTGTACTAGATTTTCGGGTTAAGGTGATTTTATTTTTTGGCGCAAGCGTACCATGCTCTTTACGTAAATGTTCCAGTAAAGCGGCTTTATCCGTTTCGCTCATTAAGTCATTGGCATTTGATTTATTGACCCCAGCACTTTTGAGCTGCTCTAATAACAATGCTGTAGGCAACTTTAATTCGCCAGCAAATTGTTCTACGGTTATTTGTGCCATCTTGTTACTCCAGTATTCTTTCTAAGCTTAATTGCTTTGCCTTACTTTAATTCTAGTACATCAATCACTCAGCACCATATTCGCGCCAAGTTGTGCTAGCAATCACTTAAACCATGGCTCACGTGCAGTCATGATGAGTGTTTTAGCACGCTCGCTATCCATTTTAGTTAGCTCTACCAATTCATCCACTGATAGTTCCGCTAAATCATCCATGGTTGCTACACCCTTAGAGGCCAGAAAATGGGCTGTTTTATCATCCATGCCCGTCATCTGAAGCAAGTCTTCAGCAGCTTCTTCTACCTTTTCTTCTTTAGCTATCGCCTCGGTGAGTAAAGCTGCACGAGCACGCTTACGAAGTTCTTCAATCGTATCTTCGTCAAAAGCTTCAATTTCATTCATTTCTGCCAATGGAACGTACGCGATTTCTTCTAAAGTACTAAAACCTTCCTGTACAAGAATCTCTGCAACCTCTTCATCAACATCCAGTTTTTGCATAAACAGCTGTGTCACGCCGGCAAACTCATCTTGATTTTTCTGCGCCGCCTGATCAACTGTCAGAATATTTAAAGTCCAACCCGTGAGTTCGGAAGCAAGGCGAACATTTTGACCATTCCGTCCAATTGCCAATGCCAACTGCTCTTCATCCACGACAACATCCATGCTGTGCGCATCTTCATCAACAACAATGCTAGACACTTCTGCGGGAGACATTGCATTAATCACAAACTGCGCTGGCTCCATGCTCCATAGCACGATATCCACACGCTCTCCAGCCAGCTCGCCTGTTACCGCTTGCACTCGTGAGCCACGCATACCTACACATGTACCCACAGGATCTAGGCGCTGATCATTCGTTTTCACTGCAATTTTTGACCGTAGCCCAGGGTCACGTGCTGCTGCACGTATTTCCAACAACCCCTCTTCAATCTCTGGGACTTCTAATTCAAATAGGCGCACTAAAAATTCTGGCGAAATTCTAGATAATATCAACTGCGGCCCGCGACCACCACGCTCTACACGCGATAAATAAGCACGCACACGGTCTCCAACGCGCAAATTTTCTTTAGGAATCATATTTTCACGCGGCAACAAGGCCTCAATGCGACCAACTTCAATAATCGCATTGCCCTTCTCCATCCGCTTGATTTGGCCCGTGACCAACTTTTCATCACGCGCTAGAAAATCTTCCAAAATTTGCTCACGCTCAGCTTCGCGCACTTTCTGCAGAATTACCTGTTTTGCCGCCTGAGCGCCAATGCGTCCAAACTCAATATTCTCTAGTGGCTCTTCGTAATAATCACCAATTTGGCGACCCTTTGCATGCTCACTCTCTTCATCAAACTGATACGCTGAATTCTCAAGTAAATCGTATTCGACATACTGCCAGCGTCTAAAAGTTTCATAGTCACCCGTCTCGCGATTGATGGAAACACGAATGTCCGCATCTTCATGATATTTTTTCTTAGTGGCAGATGCTAAAGCCAATTCCAGCGCTGTAAAAATCACCTCTTTACTCACGTTTTTTTCATGCGCTAACGCATCGACTAATAATAGAATTTCACGACTCATTGCAATCTCCAACTTAAAATTTATTCTTTAATAACAGTTACTTTTATACCTAAAATACTGGGCTTAACCGGGCTTTATCAATGTTGCTGAGCGCCATTTTATACAACACTCCTTCAAATTCAACTGTCACATGCCCATCCTCAACACCTCTTATGACGCCTAAAAACGACTTACGAGGCAATGTGGTCGCTGTTGTATTAGCGCTCAAATCTTGCATACCTACACGCAACTTAATACTGGCGCGCTCACCGACAAACCGTAAAAAATCTTTTTCCTTTTTCAGCACACGATCCATGCCGGCAGACGATACTTCCAATCTGTCATAATCAATTTCATGCTCTACCGTCAATACATTACCCAACTGATTACTCACCAGCACACAATCATCAATCGTCACGCTATCTTTAGTGTCCTTTGGGTTCAACTTATCAATAAACACGCGCAATAACTTGCCGCGGTTAGACATCTCAAAGTCCACCAACTCAAAGCCTAATTGCGCCACTGTTTTTTCAACCAACGCCTGCAAATCTTGCATTACACAACACCCTTAAAGCTACGTATCGAGCAGAAACAAAAAATGGGCTTAAAGCCCATCTCATTTTTTGAACCTATTATACCAATTATTTATAATAATTGGAATCACTGACGCAACCGTTATTCTGCACACTCTAGACTCTAAGTGGGGGGGTTAGTTTAAATAAATAGCTTAGCGGTGACCTACTTTGACTACGGCCCGTTTGCTACGCCGTCTTAAACTAAAGGTTGGCCTACCCCGTATACGACTATACGACCTTTCATGTGCTTTAGCGCATAGAAAGTCGGAATACACTTGTGGCACAACTGCACTTACGCCTATTGTCATAAACTCAAGTAGGTTATGCAACTCTAGTACCTTAAAACTAAAAAACCTCCACGAGGGAGGTTATTTAGTATAAATAAATAGCTTGGCGGTGACCTACTTTCGCATGCAAAAAGCATACTATCATTGGCGCTGGTTCGTTTCACGGCCCTGTTCGAGATGGGAAGGGGTGGGTCCAAACCGCTATGGCCGCCAAGCATAACTGGTATCTTGTGCTTCGTTAAGGTGTTCTTAACTGTTCACAAGCAATGATGCTGTGTTGCCGCCTTAATTTGCATTAAGGCGTCTGTAACAAATTGGAAGAAGTAAAGTTTACCTACGTTTGCAGGCATTAAATGGGGTATTGATTACATTATCAAGCTTCAGAACAAACCATCATCTCGATTAGACTTTTATTCGTCTTGGTCAAGTTTTAAGGTTATAGGATCAAGCCTCACGAGCAATTAGTAACGGTCAGCTTAACGTGTTACCACGCTTCCACATCCGTCCTATCAACGTCCTGGTCTCGAACGACTCTTTAGGGGGGTTAAACCCCCAGGGAAATCTCATCTCAAGGCGAGTTTCACGCTTAGATGCTTTCAGCGTTTATCTCTTCCGCACTTAGCTACCCAGCTATACCATTGGCATGATAACTGGTCCACCAGCGGTGCGTCCACTCCGGTCCTCTCGTACTAGGAGCAGGTCCCTTCAAATTTCCAGCGCCCACGGCAGATAGGGACCAAACTGTCTCACGACGTTTTAAACCCAGCTCACGTACCACTTTAAATGGCGAACAGCCATACCCTTGGGACCGGCTACAGCCCCAGGATGTGATGAGCCGACATCGAG
>JAKPIR010000383.1 GCA_029549705.1 Pseudomonadota bacterium
GACTTAGCGCAACAGGTGGCGCAAGCCAATATTAAAGCGCCGTGCCTCACGATTGTTGGCGAAGTTGTTCGTCTGCGCGAACACTTAAATTGGTTTGAGCCAAATACCAATGTTCAGTAACGCTCAACCCAAAACTCAGGCGATATGCTCGACCTTTGTTTATATTGGTCTGCGTTCTTTTTGCTGTTAATATTCACTCACATTTTTCTTTATTAGGCCGACGATGCGCAAGTTGCGTGATAGATTCATTTTAGTCACCGTATTGTCCTACGTAGTGCTGGCATTGCTGTGGGTTCTATTGTCTGATTACCTGCTATCAGCGTTTACCACGATAGAGTCAATGCATTGGTATTCAACCGCAAAAGGCGTATTTTTTGTTTTTGCCAGTGCGCTGGCCCTATTTTTTGCGTTACGCGCGGTTCCAGCTGCTCCTGATAATCATCAGGGTCGCTTACAAGAAGTTATCTTTTCCGGTGCTTTTATCAGCCGCAGACCCACTTGGATTACGTATTCATTCGCTGTCTTGATTTTTCTTGTGATGCTATTGGTGCGGCATCATATGGGGCTCAATACAGACCATCGGCCGCTGATGATTTTATTCATGTTCCCCATCATTTTAGGTGCGCTGTTAGGCGGGTTTTGGTCCGGCGTTATTTCAACAGTTACCGTGGCAATAGGCGCAAAACTATTGTTTATCCCCACACGATGGAGTTATCAATTTACGGATGGTTACGATTTATTGCAATGGAGTTTTCTGATTGTTAGCGGATTAACCATGAGTGTGCTTAGTGAGACATTGATGCGCACGCGCGCCAAAGCTGAATATCAGGCCAAACTGCTGAATGTTGCGGTTTCTGGCACGCGTGATGCGATTTATGTGAAAGACCTTGCCGGCCGCTACTTATTAATTAATCAAGCGGGTGCCGATATTGTGGGTAAACCGATTGATGAAATTGTTGGTCAAGATGATGCGTTTATTTTTCCTGAACCGACAGCCAGTCATTTAAAACGCGTTGATGCTGAAATTATGGCAAAAGGTAAAACGCAAACGCATGAAGAGCAGCTTAATCTACTCGATACCAGCACGCGTACAGCCCACGTGACTAAAGGGCCGATGTTTGACGACGCAGGTAATGTGGTGGGTTTGTTTGGAATTTCGCATGACATCACCGAAATTAAACAAGCCCAGATGGCTTTGTTGGATCGTGATTTTAAATTAAGCGCAATTGTGAATTATTCGCCAGCATTTCTTTCATTAAAAGATACTTCTGGCCGTTATGTGTTAGCAAACCCAAAATTACTGCGTGTCCATGGGCTAACTGAGTTGGAAATCTTAGGTAAAACAGATTTTGACCTCTACCCAGAAGAAATTGCCAATAATTTAAGTGTTAATGATGAGATTGTGCTATGCACCCTGCAGCGCCATGCCATTGAAGAAAGCTGGCCAGTAGCAGGGGAACTACGCTATTTTTCCTCAACTATTTTTCCTGTTCTCAATACTTCAGCTGGCGCACAATATATTTGTCGCATCTCGCTCGATATCACTGAGAGCAAGCTAAAGAATGAATTGTTACAAAAAAGTGAGGTTAGATTAAAAGAAGCGAATCATTTAGCTAGAATCGGCGATTGGTCTTGGGATACGGTCACCAATACGCATGTTTGGTCAGATGAATTATACGAGATCTATGGTCGTGACTTGGCGTTACCTCCAGCCAATATTGATGAGGTGCAACAATACTTTACACCAAAAAGCTGGCAGCAACTCACCACTGTGATTAACCAAGGGTTGTCAGATGGTTTGCCATACGAGTGCGATGCCGAGGTGATACGGGCGGACGGAACCCAACGCTGGGTAACTGCGCGTGGAAAGGGTATGCACGATGGCAACGGCCAGTTAGTTGGTTTGCATGGCACGGTGCAGGATATTACAGAGCGCAAGCAAGCAGAAATTAATTTGCAAATCGCAGCGGTCGCATTTGAGTCGCAAGACTCAGTCATGATTACCGATGCAAGCCTTCGCATTCTAAGAGTGAACAAGGCGTTTACGGAAATTTTTGGCTTTACCGCTGAGGAAGTGATTGGTGAAACACCCCGGTTATTGCAGTCAGGTACGCATGACAGCGATTTTTACGCGGAAATGTGGCAAAAAATTCGTAGCGATGGCTCTTGGCAGGGTGAGGTGTTGAACCGCCATAAAAATGGTCAATTGATTTATAACTTAGTCTCCATTTCTGCGGTTAAAGGTACCGATGGGGTGGTCACACATTATGTTGGATCGCATGTCGATATTACTGCGCGCAAAGCCGCTGCCGATGAAATTATGCACTTGGCTTTTCATGATTTATTGACGCAGTTACCGAATCGGCAGTTGTTTATTGATCGGCTCCAGCACGCGATTGCCTCCAGCGCCCGTACTCGGCAGATAGGCGCATTGCTGTTGATTGATTTGGATAACTTTAAGGCGCTCAATGACACGCTAGGGCATGATGTCGGGGATTTGTTGCTGCAAGAGGTCGCTAAACGATTATCATCAAGTGTGCGTGAAGGCGATACGGTAGCACGTCTGGGGGGTGATGAGTTTGTGGTATTGCTTGAAAATTTAAGTGAGCAGTTAAATGAGGCGGCATCATTGGCCGAGATCGTGGCGCATAAGATTCAAACGATGCTTAATGAGCAGTATCAAATTGCGGTGCATCAGTATCACACTACTTCGAGTATCGGAGTCACTTTATTTCAGGGGAATAAACTGGAAATTGCAGAATTGTTGAAGCAAGCAGATATATCCATGTATCAGGCTAAAAAATCAGGACGAAACAGAATACGATTTTTTGACCCTAAAATGCAGGAAGCGTTTAACGTTAGAGCGTCTTTGGAAATCGAATTACGAAGTGCGCTGGAGTTCCAACAGTTTCAACTCTATTACCAAATTCAGGTAGATGAATTTGGACAGGCGATTGGTGCAGAGGCGTTACTTCGCTGGCACCATCCTTCACGCGGCATGGTGCCACCGCTGCAGTTTATTCCTCTTGCAGAAGAAACGGGGTTGATTCTACCCATCGGGCAATGGGTCATTGAAAGTGCTTGTGCGCAATTGGAGCAGTGGCAAAAAAATCCATTGACGCAGCATTTAACTTTATCCGTTAATGTCAGTGCAAAGCAGTTTAGCCAGGCAGAATTTGTCAGACAGTTGCAACTGACGTTGCAACGCTATACATTCCGACCCAGGCAACTTAAGTTGGAATTGACAGAAAGTCTTCTGTTGGAAAATGTGGAAAGTATTATTATTTCGATGATAGCGCTTGAGTCTATCGGGGTACTTTTCTCGCTGGATGATTTTGGTACCGGCTATTCTTCTTTGCAGTATTTGAAAATTTTACCACTCAATGAATTGAAAATAGATCGCTCATTTGTGCGAGATATTGCAGATGACAGTAATGATCTCTCCATCGTGGAAACTATTGTCGCAATGGCAAGTAGCCTCGGCTTTGATGTAATTGCCGAAGGCGTGGAAACAGAGGAACAAAGGCGCCTGTTACTCAAGAAAGGTTGTAAGCATTTGCAAGGTTACTTGTTCGGAAAACCGATGCCTCTGGACCAGTTTGAAGCAACCTTGCGGACAAATGTGCACTGAGACTCAGCTGTAAATAGGAATGCTCAGGCGCGCTTCTAAGCCACCTTCCGGTCGGTTAATCAATTCAAGTTTTCCTTGATGTAATTTGGCAATACGGTCAGCAATCGCCAAGCCTAAGCCACTGCCGCCGGCATTGCTTCTGGCCGTATCGAGACGCTCAAATGGACGCAACAGTTTTTCCACATGCGTTTCAGGAATGCCGGGACCGTTATCAAATACACTGATGATGACATAATCTGCGGTAATTCTGCTGGCAATCCGCACTTGACCACGTCCATAGGCGTAGGCGTTTCCCACCAAGTTATCCAGCAAGCGTTGCATGGCAAGCGGACGGATGGGGATTGCGTAAGTAGGACCGAGTTCAACCGTAATGTCGCGCCCGGCGCGTAGTTGGCGATCATGGATACCTTGCAGCAAGCTGTTGATATCAACCATTTGTGTTGGCTCACCCTCTACCCCTTTAACAAAGTCTAAAAACTGATGAATGATATTGTTCATATCAGTAATATCTTCAATCATGCCCGCTTTGAAACTGGCGCAGCTATCATCAGGAAGCATTTCTACAGCCAAACGAAGTCTTGCCAAAGGCGTACGAATATCGTGAGAAACGCCGGCCAATATAAGCGTACGTTCGGCGTCTAATTCGGCTAATGCATCTGCCATTTTGTTAAAAGTATCATTGACTTCCTGAAGCTCTGCAAAACTGCCTACAGGCAGTTTCTCTGGAGA
>JAKPIR010000411.1 GCA_029549705.1 Pseudomonadota bacterium
GAAGATTTAGGCTTTCCACCATTAGTTACGCCAACGTCACAAATTGTCGGTACCCAAGCAGTACTCAATGTGATGACGGGTGGCCGCTACAAATCTGTGACCAATGAAGTTAAAAATTACTTGTTAGGACATTATGGTAAATCACCAGCAAAGGTGAACGAAGCCGTTAAGCAAAATGCCGTAGGTAATAGTGAAGTGATTACTTGTCGCCCGGCCGATTTGTTAAGTCCTGAAATGGTAAAACTTACCAGCGAAGCTGAGCGTTTTGCTAAATCAGAAGAAGATGTGCTGACTTATGCGATGTTCCCAGATATTGGTAAAACTTATTTACAAGAGCGGAATGCGGGTTCGCTACAGCCTGAAGCTTTGCTAGACAAAGAAGCAGTCAGTGCCGCGGCTTCGCGTTATGCACCAAGTGAATTTAAGGTAACACTGCATGGCGAAACCTTCCATATCAACCTCACTGGCAGTGGGCATCCAGGTGAAGAAAAACGTCCATTCTATGTTTCTATTGACGGTATTGCTGAAGAAGTCATTGTTGAAACCTTAAGTGAGATTGAAGTTTCAAGCGGCAAAACCAGTGGCAACAGTAAAAAGAAAGCCGCCACGAGCAAAGCCAGCAATGGCCGCCCTCGTCCATCCCATGCGGGCCATGTCACAACGTCAATGCCTGGCACAATAGTCGCAGTTAAGGCTAAGGTGGGTGATAAAGTGAGCGCGGGTGATGGTGTGCTGGTGATTGAAGCCATGAAAATGGAAAACGAAATTCAGGCTTCAACCTCTGGCATTGTGGTTGCCGTACACGTGGTGAAAGGTGATGCAGTGACGCCAGATGAGGCACTTCTTGAAATTCAACCCGAGTAAATTTAACAGCAAATAGTATTTTTAAGCCGGCAGCATCCACCTGTCGGCTTTATTTTTTTGAGTGTAGTGATTATGAAACAAGCCATAAAATCAACCAACAAGCAAAAATCAAAGCAAACGCTTATTTTGGCCTCCTCATCTGAATTTAGACGTGAGCTATTACAAAAACTGCAGATTCCGTTTCGTAGCATTTCACCGCATGTTGATGAAACGCCATTTGATGGTGAAAAACCGCATGAAACCGCATTGCGACTGGCGAAAGAAAAAGCGATAAAAATTGGCCAGGAATACCCGCATGCGCTAATTATTGGCTGCGATCAAGTCGCCACATTAGATGATGAGCAATTAGGAAAACCCGGCAACCATAGCAACGCAACCAAGCAGTTGCAACGCATGCGTGGACGAGAAGTTAAATTTCATAGTGCGCTATGTTTATACAATGCGGCCACTGGCAATATGCAAGCCGAGGTGGTGCCTTATATCGTGCGCTTTAGGCAATTAACAGATGCGCAAATTGAAAACTACTTAATGAAAGAACAGCCCTATCAATGTGCAGGTAGCGCAAAATCTGAGGGGTTGGGCATTGCACTGATTGAGCGCATGCTTGGCGAGGACCCCAATGCGTTAATCGGTTTACCCTTAATTAAGTTAATTAGTATGCTACAAGTTGAAGGTGTACAGGTAATCTAAAAAACTTTTAACATTATTTAACCCCGATCCCGTGCATGAAACGTTTAAGTGGATATAGCGTTCATGCATTGCATGACAAATTCAACCCTTGAAGCGCTAGGTAACCGTTAACTTTTTAGGAAAAACATCATGCCACTAAAATATAAACTCATCGTACTTGCAACGCTTTCTACCCTGATGACTGGAGTGATAGCCATGGAAAAAAATCAAAAACCTGCAGACAGCGCACAGAACAATGTTGATGAAACGCGCATCACGCAGGACGACCAAAAAAATGTAGCCGTGACCATTTACAACCAAAATTTAGCACTGGTAAAAGACACGCGCAAAGTGAACTTGAAAAAAGGCTTGAATGCACTGGCGCTGCGCGACGTAAGTGCACAAATTCGCCCTGAAACGGCATTGCTGCGTAGCCTCAATGCGCCTGGAAGCTTAAACTTACTTGAACAGAATTTTGATTTTGATTTACTAACGCCTGAAAAGTTACTCGAAAAATATGTAGGAAAAACCGTCAGCATCGTCAAAACCCATCCAACCACAGGGGCTGAAACCACAGAAAAAGCTACCGTACTCTCCGCCAACAATGGCGTTGTGCTTAAAATTGGTAACCGCATTGAAACGGGCGTTGCGGGCAGAATTGTTTATGATGATGTGCCTGCCAATTTACGTGATCGCCCTACTTTAGTGACTCAAATCAACAATAGCGGAGCAGTAGACCAAACCGTAGAACTTAGCTATTTAACAGGTGGGCTAGGCTGGAAAGCAGATTACGTGGCAGAACTCAGCCCCAAAGAAGACAGCATTGATTTATCCGGCTGGGTGACGCTCACCAATACCAGCGGCGCCACCTACAAAAACGCTAAATTGCAATTGGTGGCTGGTGATGTCAATCGGGTACAAGATGCATATCCGCGCGCTGCCATGATGCGCAAAAATGACATGATAGCAGCCGAAGTTGCCGCCTCAGCACCAATGGCAGAAGAGTCCCTACTTGAGTATCATCTCTATACACTAGATCGCCCGACCACCATAGCAGAAAACCAAACCAAACAAGTTGCATTACTTTCGGCGAATAATATTCCTGCGCGCAAAGAACTGGTATTACGTGGCGCTGAGTATTATTACGCCGGGCAATATGGTGAAATTGGCACCAAATTAAAGGTGGGCGTGTTTGTTGAATTTGAGAACAAAGAAGCCAGCAAATTAGGCATGCCGTTGCCAAAAGGTGTGTTGCGTGTGTATAAAAAAGACAATGCAGGCAATGCACAATTTGTCGGCGAGGACCAAATTGACCACACGCCTAAAAATGAAAAAGTGCGCCTAAAATTGGGTGAATCTTTTGATGTGACGGCCGATAAAAAACAAACTGAATTCAAATTACTGCCCAACCCTCAAAAAGGCCACAGCGCTTATGAAAGTGCGTTTGAATTTACCCTCAAAAACGCTAAAAAAGAGAAAATGACGGTAGTGGTACAAGAGCCGATTGGCGGCGATTGGAAAATCGTCAACGAAAGCCATCCGCATAATAAAGCCAATAGCCACTTAGCGGTTTGGAAAATTGATGTGCCAGCAGAAGGTAAAACCACGCTGACTTACCGTGTGCAAACTAAGTATTAAAACAAATAATTTACCCTCGAGAAATTTTCGACGCTCTGCGAGCCGCATAGATGCTGGCTTGCAGAGCATATCCTCGAATGTTTTAGTCGAGGCATTGTATAAATTCGTCATTCTGGCGTAGGCCAGAATCTAGTCAAGTTTGTACTTCAGTTGTTTTCAATCATTAGTCATTTTTTTATTGCTGCTGGTCTGGATTCTGGCCTACGCCAGAATGACGTGGACACTGATATTGCGTACAATAGCCAACATGACCCTAGGCACCCTTTACTTCATCCCCGTCACTTTGGGCGACCACAA
>JAKPIR010000404.1 GCA_029549705.1 Pseudomonadota bacterium
AAAACCAATTTGGTCGATTACGGCTGGCGTTTGCCATCTGCCATGGATAACCGCCCACTAAAATTCGAAGAATTTGAACGTATTATGCGTCAGTGTGTGTTTATTTCAGCTACGCCTGCGGAGTATGAAAAAAACCATCAACAGCAAGTGGTAGAGATGATTGCGCGACCAACTGGCTTGATTGACCCTGAAATTGTGGTGAAGCCTGCCGATACGCAAGTGGATGATTTGTTAGGTGAAATTAAACTGCGCGTACAAGTGGGGGAGCGCGTGTTGGCCACGACACTTACTAAACGCATGGCAGAGGATTTAACCGATTATTTAAGTGAACATGGTGTGAAAACGCGCTATTTGCACAGTGATATTGATACCGTCGAGCGTGTGGAAATTATCCGCGATTTGCGTTTGGGCGAGTTTGATGTTCTGGTTGGCATTAATTTGTTGCGCGAAGGCTTGGATATTCCGGAGGTGTCATTGGTTGCCGTGTTAGATGCCGATAAAGAAGGCTTTTTGCGTTCAGAGCGCAGTTTGATACAAACCGCAGGGCGTGCGGCACGTAACTTGCACGGTAAAGTCATTTTTTATGCAAATCATGTGACCCGCAGTATGAAGCTCGCCATGGATGAAACCGAGCGCAGACGCGGCGTGCAGATGGCGTTTAATCAGCAGCATGGTATCACCCCTAAAGGCGTCAGTAAGCGCATTAAAGATATTATCGACGGTGTTTATGATAAAGATGAAGCCGAGCGCGAGCGTAAATCACTCAAAGCGCAGGCTAACTTTGAAAGTCTGAGCGAAAAACAACTGGTGAAAGAAATGAAACGCATCGAAAAAGCCATGCATGATGCGGCTAAGAATTTAGAGTTTGAAAAAGCCGCAGAGTACCGTGACCAACTTAAATCATTAAAATTAAAAATCTTTGGTGCTGAAATGCCTGATGTGACTTAACACTTTTTGTACGACTGCTTAATTTTTAAAGTGAAATTAAATCAAAATATTATGAGGCTTTATTAAAGTATAAGGTTAATTTATGCAAACCATGGTGTAAAACTTCACTGAGAGATTTTTATGCCTCTGGAATCCGCATGGATACCAGCTTGCAGAGTAGTGTTGGTGAAGATGGGTGAAATTTACTCATGTTAATGATTTTTTAAGGTCAACTTTAAAAGTTAAATTGCCCAAGCATCTTCAAGCTCGCCAATTTCAATATTAGATACAATAGGCTGTGCCGATAACCATTTTTTAACGAGTTGCCGATGCCCATCGGTGGCACTGTCGCGATGGCTATAAGTGATAAAACCGCTACTTTCTGTATTGATGCCGCCACCAAAAAACAAACCGTTGGCTTCTATGGCTTCAGCAAGAAACTGGTCAATAAATTTATCTATTTGTGTTTCTTCAATTGCGTTTGGCAGGGTAAATTTAACCAAAAATCCAAACTCTTGAAACTCGCCAATGTGTAGCTTTTTTCTTAAACGCTTACTTCTGTTTTTAGGCATAATAGCACTCTGAAAGTGAAAGTTATATTGGATGATAATTGAGTGAAATTGTCTAGTTAAAATTAACAAATGTTATTAAGCATACGTTCATTTTAACGGAGCAGTTTGGCAGTATATTGTGTTGGCAAGAAGGCTTGTAAATCAACTTAAGGGGGGTAAGAGTGTTATTTCAAATTGAAAAAAATAAGATGCTTAAAAAAGTAGAGCCCACAAATTTTTTAAGTGAACTTCAGGTCGAAAACTATCTCATTTCAAAGGAAGAAACTGAAGATACAGTTTTGAATGCTGATATTTTTAAAGAAGACCTTCTGTTGATTGACAATCAAACTAGAACTAAAGATAAAAAAAGAGCCGATATTTTGGCTTTAGACAAAAGAGGTAACTTGGTCGTTATAGAGCTAAAAAAAGACTCAGCAAAACTAGGTGTTGATATGCAAGCCTTACAATACTTGGCAGCTTTTTCAGAGTTTAAGGGTCAAGCTTTTATCAATAAATTTAAAAGCAAGAGTAATGACCTCGAAGCTAGGGTTTATGGATTCATTGAAGGGTTGGATGTTGAAAAACTAAATCAAAAGGGTCGAATCATCTTAATTGCACAGAGTTTCGACAATTCTTTATTGTCTATGGGCGAATGGTTAAGTAGTCAAGGCGTAGCGTTCAGGTGCTTACAATACAACCAGTTAGAAATTGGAGAAAGAAAGTTTCTATCTTTCTCAGTTTATTTTGACCGTTCTTCAGAAGCTTTGCATCCATTAAGGTTTAGTGAGAAACAAAGGAATTTATTATCTGAAACCCCTCAAATTTATTGGCACAATATTGGTGATGCAAGCGAAAAATGGTGGGGATATTGCGTGAATAAGAAGTTTATTGCAACAAGTTTTGATAATGCACCCGGTGACAGAGGTGAAGCAATTCTTAAAAGCTATATTAAAGGTGATAAGGTAATCGCATACGCAAAGGGATATGGTGCAATTGGCTGGGGGATTATTACTAGTGACCCGAATAAAAGTTATAAATTAGTTGGATTAGATAGTGTTGAGGACTATGCAAAAGGTAGATTAAGGCATCGTTTAAGTATTGAATGGGAAAGAACTTTAGATTTGAGTAACGGAATTAAAGCTTCAGATTTAAAGAAAGACTTTTCTATATATCCGCCTGTTCAGACCTCAAGCCTGATTAAGTCTGCTGATAATGCAGAAAGATTAATTACCGCAATAAATCAAAAGACTGATAATCATGAACAAAGACGAAGCAATTGAGCAGTTTAAATCTTGGTACGAAAAAAGTAATAGTGTCGGGATAGACTCACTAAATATCATAACCTTGGTAACAGGGAAAGAGTTTTTCGCACCAAACTTTCGTGTTCAGCCAGTTGTATTTCCTGATCAAAGCAAATTTGACGATGCTGTGAAAAAAGGAGTTGA
>JAKPIR010000414.1 GCA_029549705.1 Pseudomonadota bacterium
ATGTGGTCACCGGCTAAAATCAGCACATATTCCGCCCCACCCTCACGTAACAAGTCAATATTTTGAAATACGGCATCGGCCGTGCCTTTGTACCAATCTTCAGAGATGCGCTGCTGCGCCGGTATAATATTAACGTACTCATTAAACTCACCACGCAAAAAGCCCCAACCGCGCTGAATGTGCTGAATCAAGCTTTGCGCCTTGTATTGAGTTGCTACGTTGATACGGCGAATTCCGGAATTAATGCAATTAGATAACGGAAAATCAATAATTCGAAACTTGCCCCCAAACTGCACCGCCGGTTTTGCGCGCCAATCCGTCAGACTCTTTAAACGGCTACCCCGTCCACCAGCCAGAATAATCGCTGTAGTCTGCTTGGTTAAATTACTGATAAAACGGTCAGAATGTTGTTCTATTGGTCGATTTGGCGCCATGATGCCCTCCTGAAGTTTAATTTACGTTGACAATCCATTTAACTAGCTGGGCTAACTAGCTTTAATTTTCTATTTAACTGGCCTTCATATACATTATAATCAGCTTAAAGCACTATAATCTAGCGAATACAGCAGAAAAGTTAAAAATATTTCTTAAAAATTTTAAGGGGAATGTCTCTTGGTCAAGTCCACTACAACGCCTAGCCAAAAACGTGAGAAAAGCACGAAAACCACTAGAGAAAAACCTGCTCACCTAGCGGATGGTCTTAAGCGCATTTTAAAAGCCAAGCATCATGACCCTTTTAGCTTTTTGGGCTGTCACGAGCTGGATGGCGTATTTGTTTATCGCACGTTTTTGCCACAAGCGAGTGAAGTTTCCATTCAATTTGAAAACAAATGGATTGCACTAGAAAAAACACATACAGACGGGTTATTTGAAACGACAAGCAAAAAACCATTTAAGTCGCCTTGCCTACTTAAAGTGACGGCGGGTGAAAGTACATTTGAGCTCTACGACCCTTATACGTTTAGTTCAAGTTTAACGCAGGATGAATTGTATCTATTTGGTGAAGGTCGGCTACTGCAAGCCTACAAAACACTGGGGGCACAATGCAGAATTCAAGAAGGTGTAGCAGGTGTTCGTTTTGCTGTTTGGGCCCCCAATGCCGAACGCGTCAGCGTGACAGGTAACTTTAACAATTGGGATGGCCGCGTTCATTCAATGCGGGCGCATGGTTCCAGTGGCGTATGGGATATTTTTATTCCTCACCTCACCACCTTCGACACCTATAAATTTGAAATTCGCAATCGTCATACAGGGGCAGTTCTGGTAAAAACTGACCCCTATGGCTTTGAATTTGAACAGCGCCCAGGCACTGCGGCAAAAATTAGCCATAGCCAGCATCAATGGCATGATGACGCTTGGCTAGAAGCACGAAAAAATCGGGACTGGTTGCACGCACCCTTTAACTGTTACGAAGTGCATTTGGGCTCATGGCAACGTAATGATGCAGGACATTTTTTAAGTTATCGTGACTTAGCAACTACGCTCGTGCCTTATGTCGCGGAAATGGGCTACACCCATGTTGAATTCATGCCAATTTCAGAGCATCCGCTGACTGAATCTTGGGGCTATCAAACAACTGGCTATTTTGGTGTTACCAATCGCTTTGGTTCACCGGATGATTTGCGCTTTTTAATCGATGCTTTCCATCAGGCAAATATCGGCGTGATATTGGATTGGGTACCAGGGCATTTTCCCAAAGATGATTGGGCATTAGCACGTTTTGATGGCACGGCTTTATACGAACATGAAGACCCGCGTTTAGGCGAGCATCAAGACTGGGGCACGTATATTTTCAATTACGGTCGCAATGAAGTGCGTAACTTTTTAATGGCCAATGCCCATTTTTGGTTATCTGAGTTCCACATAGATGGCTTGCGCGTTGATGCAGTGGCATCAATGCTTTACTTGGATTACTCTCGCAAAGCAGGTGAATGGCTGCCAAACAAATACGGTGGGCGTGAGAATCTTGATGTGATTGATTTTCTGAAACAATTGAACGTCATGGTTGGGGAAGACTTTGCCGGCGTACTGACAATTGCTGAAGAATCTACTGCATGGCCTGCAGTATCTCGTCCCGTGTATTTAGGCGGATTAGGCTTTAGCATGAAGTGGAATATGGGATGGATGAACGATACGCTCTCCTACATTGAACACGACCCGGTGCACAGACGCTATTATCACGACAAGCTCACTTTTGGTCAGTTATATGCCTACTCTGAGAACTTCGTCTTACCCTTTTCACACGATGAAGTCGTGCATGGCAAACATTCTATGCTCGATAAGATGCCAGGGGATGCATGGCAGAAATTCGCCAACTTGCGACTGCTACTCACTTACCAAATGACTTCACCAGGCAAAAAGCTCAATTTTATGGGCAATGAATTTGGTCAGGGACGTGAATGGAATGTGAATAGCAGCCTTGACTGGCATTTATTGAGCAATGAGTATGCAGGCCACCAGTGGCATCAAGGGCTTAAGCTTGCCGTGCATGACTTAAATCGACTTTATCAGTCCTACAATGCGCTTCACACGCTGGACTTTGAGGTGCAAGGTTTTGAATGGATAGACTGTCATGACAGCGACCAGTCAATTGTCAGCTATATTCGACGTGGCTTAGATAATAGTTTTGTTATAATAGTGTTGAATTTTACGCCTGTGTTACGACAGACTTACCGCATTGGTGTGCCTGTTGCGGGTACATACCGTGAGGTATTTAATAGTGACGCAAACTGTTATGGTGGCAGCAATCAGGGCAATGGTGCGGGCATACACACAGAAAACGTGGCATGGATGCGTCACAATCAATCACTTGTCATCACTTTGCCACCTTTAGCTGGCATTGTTTTACAATTAAACTAACCAACAAGAAAGTAAAGTACTCTTAAATCAAATGGCTGCATTAACGACACTACCCGTATGGCAAAAGCTCTGCCAGCACCAAAAATCAATGGTCTCAATCCACATGCGCGATTTATTCGCGGCGGATAAAACTCGATTTGATAAATACAGTTTAAAACTCGATGATATTTTGTTTGATTTTTCCAAGCATCGCATCAACGATGAGACGCTGCCCTTACTCATTCAGCTGGCGCGTGAAGCGAACATTGAAGGCTGGCGCGACCGCATGTTTGCGGGCGAAAAAATCAACATCACCGAAAATCGCGCGGTGCTGCACACAGCCCTTCGCAACCGTAGCAATACGCCCGTTTATGTGGATGGCCACGATGTCATGCCCGATGTGAATGCGGTACTAGCGCAAATGCGTACATTTTCAACAAAAGTACGTAATGGTGAATGGACGGGCTACACCGGTAAACGTATCACAGATATTGTCAACATTGGCATAGGTGGCTCAGATTTAGGGCCGGTGATGGTGTGCGACGCTCTCAAACCTTATGCAAGCCCTGCCTTACAGGTGCATTTTGTATCAAACATAGACGGCGCACATCTAATGCGCGCGCTTGAGAAATGCAACCCTGAAACGACACTCTTTATCGTAGCATCTAAAACGTTTACCACGCAGGAAACCATGACCAATACCACCTCTGCGCGTACTTGGTTTTTAGCTTCGGCCAATGATAACGCCCATGTGGCCAAACATTTTGTTGCACTCTCAACCAATGCTAAAGCGGTGCAAGATTTCGGCATTGATATTAATAATATGTTTGCCTTCTGGGATTGGGTTGGCGGGCGCTATTCGTTGTGGTCTGCCATTGGTTTGTCGATTGCACTGTACGTTGGCATGGACCACTTTGAGGACTTGCTCACAGGCGCGCATGAAATGGACAACCATTTTAAAACAGCTCCACTTGAGCAAAACATTCCCGTGATTATGGCGCTGATTGGTATTTGGTATAACAATTTCTTTCATGTGGATACCAATGCCATTTTACCTTACGACCAGGGCATGGCACGCTTTCCTGCTTATTTGCAGCAGGCGGATATGGAAAGTAATGGCAAATTTATTTGCCGCGATGGCAAACGTATTCAGTATAAAACAGGCCCTGTGATTTGGGGTGAAGCCGGCACCAATGGCCAGCATGCGTTTTATCAGCTGATTCACCAAGGTACTCAAATTGTGCCGTGCGACTTTTTAATGCCTGTACACAGCCATTACGCCATCGGCAAACATGGCTATGCGCATCATAAAATCCTTCTTGCTAACTTCTTGGCACAGACGCAAGCGCTGATGCTGGGCAAAACCAGGGATGAAGCACGCGCAGAGCTTGAAAAACAGGGTTTAACTGGCGAGGCACTGGAGCAACTGTTGCCACATAAGGTTTTTGAAGGTAACCGCCCCAGTACGTCTATCTTGTTTGATAAAGTCACGCCGAATACACTGGGCAAACTGATTGCCCTGTATGAGCATAAAATTTTTGTGCAAGGTATCATTTGGGATATTAACAGTTACGACCAGTGGGGCGTTGAATACGGCAAGCAGATTGCACAAGAAATTCTGCCATTGCTCACCAACGATGCTGTCATCACTAACTTTGACAGTTCAACCAACGGGCTCATCAACTACACAAAAGCGCACAAGTAAATACCGCCATGAAAAGTCTTGACCTGTACCACGTTAACCCTAAAAAGTTTTCGTTAAATCAATACAGGCCAGACGACAAAAGCGCACGGTCAGGCAATAAAGCGGAGGATGCGCTGGCGCTCACGCAACTTGCAACCGAAATTAACGCTTTGCAAGATATATTACATGCCGAAGGCAAACGTAAATTATTGCTGGTGTTACAAGGCATGGATGCCAGCGGCAAAGATGGCACCGTGCGCCATGTGTTCAGTGAATGTGACCCGCTCGGCATTCGACTTGCCAGCTTTAAAGCACCAACCAGTGAAGAACTTGCGCATGACTATTTATGGCGCGTACACAGTCAAGTGCCAAAAGCGGGAGAATTAGTGATTTTCAATCGTAGCCACTATGAAGATGTGCTGATTGTTAAAGTGCACGACTGGATTAATCAGGCAGAATGTCAGCGCCGTTACGCGCAAATCAACGATTTTGAACGTTTACTGACTGAAACCGGCACCACCATCATCAAATGCTTTTTGCATATTTCAAAAGAAGAGCAAAAAACACGCATGCAAGAACGCTTAAATGACCCAACCAAAAGCTGGAAATTTAATGTGGGAGACCTGAAAGAACGCGCACTCTGGCCCCAATACATGCAAGCGTATGAAAATGCACTGAAAGCCACTTCAACTGAAAACGCACCTTGGTACGTGATTCCAGCAGATTCAAAAACCAATCGTAATCTTCTCATTTCACGCCTGCTACGAGACACGCTCAAAGACATGAAATTGACTTATCCGGCAACGCCAGCGGAGTATCAGTCTGTTATTGTTGAAGACTAAGTTTAACGTTTCATTCTTAGACTATTCCCCGAAAAAAACAATGCCCTGCGAGCCTTATAAATAAAGGCTCGCAGGGCAG
>JAKPIR010000416.1 GCA_029549705.1 Pseudomonadota bacterium
TGCTAAAAAGCTGTACGCTGGTGCCAAAAATACTGCGCGAAGCCACCACATGGTCGCCCGCACTGCATAAGCCCATCACGCAGGCCAAAATAGCAGACATGCCTGAAGATGTTGCCACGCATTGCTCAGCGCCTTCTAATGCAGCCAATTTGTTTTGAAACATGCTGACCGTTGGATTGGTAAAGCGCGAATATATATTTCCTGGTTCAGTGCCGCCAAAACGCGCCGCCGCCTGTGCAGCGCTTTTAAAGCGGAAACTTGAATTTAAAAATAATGCTTCGGAATTTTCACCAAACTCAGTGGATTCAGAACCTGCACGTACAGATAAAGTTTCTGGGTGGTATTGGTTTATTGTCATCGTCATCTCTTTTCTTTTCGAGCGCTTTGTAAAAGCGTTCGACATTAAAAAACCCGTTTAAGCAATTCGCCAAAACGGGTTCTTTGTTAACTCGCTTTAGCTGTATTTATTATGCGCCCGCAAGCTGAGAAGACCTTGTTTAAGTTAAGTCACTCAAATCAGCGCAATTTCATCTTAAGCCTAAGTTAACTTGAGGTCAAGAATTTATTCGTGGTTTTTTCACGCAACGCATGAAAAAAGTAAGCCGCTTTTTAGTGTTAAATTAACAACAAAACAGTCCGAGGATTTTTTAATGCTCTGGGAGCCTTTATTTATAAGGCTTCCAGAGCATGCAAAAAGGTTGGGGATTTAAAGCGTGTCTTTTGTTGCTACATTTCCAGGCCTTTGCAAGCAACCGATTACCCGATTACCTCTTCTAGGCTATCGATTAAATTCAAATCCATTTGTGTGCTTGAATTGGCTGGTTTTTGCTTTTTACTCCCATCACCACGCGCAGCTTCTATGTTGGCTAAGTAAGCTTCGCTGATATCACCAGTAACGTATTTGCCGTCAAAGCACGAGCAATCAAAGTCGGTAATAGCGCTATTGCTTAATTTAATGTCTTTCACTAAGGCGTCTAAATCTTGGTAAATCAAAGCATCTGCACCAATTTCTTGGCAGATTTCTTCATCGGTTCTGCCCGTCGCCAACAGTTCATCACGGCTAGGCATGTCAATGCCATAGACGTTCGGATAGCGCACCGGTGGCGCAGCTGACGCAAAGTACACTTTATTGGCCCCTGCATCGCGTGCCATTTGCACGATTTGCTGCGAAGTCGTTCCACGCACGATTGAATCATCGACTAATAAAACGTTTTTACCTTTAAACTCGATGCCGATGGGATTTAATTTTTGTCGCACCGATTTTTTACGCAAGGCTTGTCCGGGCATAATAAAGGTGCGGCCAATATAACGATTTTTAATGAATCCTTCACGATAATCCAGACCCAGTGCGATACCCAACTGCAATGCGCTCGGACGGCTGGTATCGGGAATCGGGATTACCACATCAATTTTTTTATCTGACCATTCACGCTTGATTTTATCTGCCAAACTTTTGCCCATGTCGAGGCGGGTTTGGTAGACGGAAATGTTATCGATCACCGAATCAGGCCGCGCCAAATAGACATACTCAAATATACAGGGGTTCAATTTTGCGTTTTCAGCACATTGACGGCTGTGGAAATTGCCTTCCATATCAATAAATACCGCTTCGCCGGGTGCCACGTCACGCATCAAGGTAAAACCCAGCACATCTAGTGCAACACTTTCTGAGGCAACGATGTATTCGGTACCTTTTTCGGTTTCCTGCTTGCCAATGACGAGCGGACGAATGCCATTCGGGTCACGAAATGCAAGCAAGCCAAAATTCGCAATCATCGCCACCACTGCGTAAGCACCTCTGCAGCGCCGATGCACCCCAGCAACCGCATCAAATGTCATATCCGTATTCAACACAGCGTTACGCGAAGTTTGCTCAATTTCGTGCGCCAGCACATTCAATAGCACTTCTGAATCAGAGTTAGTGTTAATGTGGCGCAAATCTTGGCGGAACATCTCAGATTTTAATTGCTCGGAATTGGTAAGATTGCCGTTATGACCCAGCACAATACCAAACGGGGAATTCACATAAAAAGGTTGTGCTTCTGCCGCGCTTGAAGAGCCCGCTGTAGGATAGCGCACATGCCCAATACCAACATTACCAATTAAACTGCGCATGTGGCGCGTTTGAAAGACATCTTTCACCAAGCCATTGTTTTTATGCATGTAAAAAGTATTGCCATCCGTGGTAACGATTCCTGCTGCATCCTGCCCGCGATGTTGTAACACCAGCAAGCCATCATATAACAGTTGATTCACAGGATTTTTACCTACGATGCCAATAATTCCGCACATGAATTTCGCCTTCAGTGATTAATTTGAAATAATAAAAAATTTTGCAAGTTTATAGCAACAAGTGCCCATTTACTCGTACTTGATATGACTCGCAATGCTGGCGGGAACCCATGGCAACAGACTGATCACCAGTGCTTCAATGGGTGCACTAAACATTGCATTTCTCCAACGCTCATCTTTCGGAATATTGGTGAGTCCAGCCAAAAACACAATGATGCAAACAATCAGCAGGCCACGTGCCAAACCAAACATGGCACCCAATATACGGTTTAACCAACCCAAGCCTATTTTTTTAAAAATTGTCGTCAACGCAATCGCAAGTAAGGTCGTGAGCAAAAATGTGGCTAAAAATAAAATGACAAACGCCGCCAATATGCGTAATGATTCCGTTGGAATATCAACCGGCATCATGGGCAACAATTGATTCGCATAGGTTTTAGCCACAAAAAAAGCTGCAAACCAACCGGCTATCGACAGCACCTCCGCCAGCAAACCACGCATGACACTGATGACGATAGATACACCCACAATCGCAAGGACAATGTAGTCAAATACCGTCATGCTCTAAATGCATTACAACGCTTCATAAAAATCTAACTTAATCATTACTCATCACCATGCCAGGCAAGCCTGCACCATTGATTTTTACCAATGCGTCTGCAGCTTCTTGCCTGGATGCAAACTTACCCACTCTCAAACGAATTTGCTCACCCTTTGCAGTAGAGACTTTTTCGGTTCTTGAGTTAAATCCGGCGTCTTTCAGTTTAGCCTGCAACTGCTTCACTTTGGCGGCATCTGAAAACGCGCCCACTTGAATTGTGAAAGAGCTACCCGAAGGTGACGTTGTTTTCACATCAATATCACCTACTTTTGTTTCGGCAGGTTTTTCCTGTGGTTTTTTTATTTCAGTCTTTTGTACTTCTGGTTTTTTTACAGGTAGCTTCTCTTCTTTCTTAACATCACTTTTCTTAACATCACTCACATTTACTTCGTCATTATTTGTGGCGGGGGCAATTTCAACTGGGGTCACTGGCGCTGGTTCCGCATGCGTATCTGCAAATTGTTGTGTTTGCACGTCTGGCGTTTCTACTGGTGCACTTTCAACAATGTTGTCTGACTGAACCTGTTGGGGACTCTCAGCATTTAGAGCCGCCTCATCCGGCATGGTGATTTTAATGGGCGCTTCTGGGTTTACTGCGGTGCGGTCTTCTAGAACCATAGGCAAAATAATTATCATCAAGATAACTAAGGCAATCGCACCGACCAAACGACGCCTAGCGCGTTTTTTTAAACTTAATTCTTGATCATTCGAGATTTCAGGTGGCATTGCTGCTTTCCTCAAAGGTTAATTATTTGAATGCCTCTTGCGCATTTTTTGCCAGCCAGCTTGTGCAAAAACTAAGCTCAACTCACTGATGCCAAACGCATCACTTACTTCAGTGCCAGATGTTGCATCACCGTCGAAACAGTGAAAAATGAACCGAACACGACTATTTTATCATTTTCATTCACATCATTACAGGATTCTAAATCAATACGCGCACGCTGGTAGGCCACAAACGCATCATTAAAAATCTTAACCTGCGCATGCGGCTGGATTTCTTCAATCAACTTTGCCAAATGCGCTGCATTTTCACCTCGCACATGGTCAATTGTTGCCACATACCATGCATCCACTTCTTGTATCACAGCTTCTATCACACCGCGAATATCTTTATCTGCCAGCATGGCAAACACAGCAAAAGTTTTACCCGTATTTTTTTGTTGCGCTTTTAAGTTTTTTGCCAGTGCTCTGGCCGCGTGGGGATTATGCGCCACATCAAATATCAATGCCGCACTTACTTCGCCCTGACCATGCTCACGCACAATTTGAAAACGCCCGGCCACCTTTGCCTCTCGTAACCCATGACCAATCGCCGTCTCGGAAACGGGCAAACAGTCTTGTAGCGATTCCACCGCAGCTACCGCGCAGGCCGCATTCATGAGCTGGTAATCGCCCAGCAAAGCTGGTAGGGGCAAGGAATAAATCACTGTTCCGTGCGCAGTATACTGCCAACTATGTTCAGCCAGCTTAAAACCAAAGTCTTGATAAATCGCTTGAAAATTGGCATGAATGTTTTGGGCGTAGTCCACTAAACTGCTTGGCGGGTTTGCATCGCCGCAAATTGCCGGCTTGTTTGCACGGAATACACCGGCTTTTTCAAAGCCTATGGCTTCACGCGTTTCACCAAGAAATTCTTGATGATCTAAATCTACGCTCGTCACAATGGCACAATCGGGTGTAAAAGCATTCACCGCGTCCAGTCTGCCACCCAAACCAATTTCTAAAATCACCACATCTAACTTTTGCGCTACCGCGTGCATAAAATGCCACATGGCGGCCAAAGTCCCCACTTCAAAATAGGTGAGTTGA
>JAKPIR010000016.1 GCA_029549705.1 Pseudomonadota bacterium
TGGATTTATTGTTTTTAATTTCCTCATCCACAAACTCTGTGGCTGCTTTATTTGGGTTTGCGTAAGTCACTTCATTGGTGATAGCTGCCGCCACTTCAGGACGCAACACATAATTGATGAATAAATGTGCGTTATTAGGATGTTTTGCATCTGCAGGAATCGCCATGGTATCCATAAAGATTAAACCGCCTGTTTTTGGTACGAGCGCTACAATTTTTTGTTCTGATTTATTTTCAATTGAACGTTTACGTGCCAAATTAAAGTCACCGGCCCAACCGTAGGCCACGCATACATTTCCACCAGCCAAGTCTTCTATTTGGCCACCAGAGTTAAACTTTTTAATGTCAGGACGCACTTTCATGAGCATATCAAACGCAGCTTGATAATCATCGTTCGATGCAGTAAATACCGGCTTGCCTAAATAATGCAATGCGGCTTGAAATACATCCGTTGGTGTATCCAAAAACGTGATGCCGCAAGATTTTAGTTTGCTGGTGTAAGTTGGGTTAAACACTAAATCCCAAGCATTTTCAGGCATCGGCGTATCACCCAAGGCAGCTTTGACTTTATCTTCATTAATACCCACGGTGTTATAGCTCCACATCCAGTCCACCAGATATTGGTTACCTGGATCAACACCTTCCATTTGTTTTAATATACCTTCATCTAAGTTTTTCCAGTTGGTGAGCTTTGTTTTATCTAACTTTTGGAACAAGCCACCCTCTATTTGCTGCTTTGCCCAATTGGATGATGGCACAACGATGTCGTAACCCGTATTTTTGGCGATGAGCTTCGCATGTAAAATTTCGTTGCTATCAAATACATCGTAACGCACTTTAATGCCGGTTTCTTTTTCAAAATTTTCAATGGTATCTGGCGCAATGTAATCAGACCAGTTATAAATGTTGAGGATTTTTTCCTCTTCATTTCCGGCAGATGACGCTGTGGTATCAGCGGATTCCACAACTTTGCTATCTGTGGCTGCCTCTTTTTTGCTTTCAGTACATGATACCGAACCAAAACCAACAATCGCCAAGCTCACCATCGTACATAAAAGACGTTTGTTCAATAAAATTTGCATTGAAGTCTCCCAAGAAAAAAGTAAATAAAAAAAATTGAATCAATTTTAACAGCCAAATTAAGGAACAGCACCAAACAAATGACTTTAGGTCAAAGCTATGTTTAAATCGTTGAGGATTCACCTGCCCTATACTTTGTAGCAAGGAATGTGCCTCACCCATAGCCTCAATCAAACTTCACGCATTACATCACGCCCAGCTTTTTCAAATCAGCCAGCGTGGCATCTAAACATAAATAAATAAGCCCCATCATTTCATCAATTTGCGCTTTGGTGGTGATCAATGGTGGTGCAATAATCATACGGTCGCCGACGGCGCGCATAATCAAACCATTAGCAAAGCAATGCCCACGACACATCATACCGACTTCTAAACTTTCATCAAAGTGGACGTGTTTCTCTTTGTCTTTCATGAGAACAAAGCCGGCCACCAGTCCAAAAGATTCGGCACCCCCAACCAATGGGTGTTTCGCTAACTCCGCATATTTTTGCGCCAGATTCGGCCCTGTTTCATAGCGAACCTGATTAACTAAATCTTCACGCTCAATAATTTCAATATTCGCCAACGCTACGGCACATGCAGTAGGATGTCCAGAATACGTATAACCATGATTGAACTCGCCGCCTTGCTCAATCAACACTTGTGCAACACGCTTACTCACCACCACACCGCCCAATGGAATATAGCCAGAGCTGACCCCTTTTGCGAAAGTCATTAAATCAGGTTTTACCCCCATGCGTTGCGAACCAAACCATGCTCCTAGGCGGCCAAAGCCACAAATCACTTCATCGCATATCAGCAAAATTCCGTATTTGTCACAAATCCGTTGAATTTCAGGCCAATAGGTTTGAGGTGGAATGATCACACCACCTGCGCCCTGCACTGGCTCGCCAATAAACGCAGCTACTTTATCTGCGCCAACCTCTAAAATCTTTTCTTCCAGCCAAGATGCCGCGCGCAGGCCAAAAGCATCCCGATCTTCATCAGGGGCCAAGCCGTAATGA
>JAKPIR010000031.1 GCA_029549705.1 Pseudomonadota bacterium
ACCAGCAACAAAATGCTCTATTAACTTAGCCTGCTTAGCTGAATTTAATCTGCTCTTTCTCATGCCGTCCTTATAACATTTTATGTGTTATCTAGGACAGCCCCTTTTATTAATGTAAAGTATTGTAAAAATTCATCAGAAGAGTACGATGACTTATTCGGGAGAAAAGTGTGTCTAATTCCGAAATAGTACTCTATTTAACAACAACTTAATAATTCATTCAACCAAGTACATTCATAGGGAGTTTAATTTGAATTGTTTGATTTCTGGAGTCGAAAATGAACTGTTTCTAATTGGAATTTAATTTTTTAAGGAGTGTGAAATGAAGTTGAAAAAATATATTCTAGCGCTCGCGCTTGCCGGGGCATCGGTAAACGCAAATGCAGCGATAACATTTGGTGGTTATACGTTTGCGGATAATGCCTTCGCAGATGCCCTGTATTATTCCTCAGGTAGTTACACCACGTCAGGTGGTTCACTTGCTACCGTCCTGACAGACAAAGATCCTGGGACGTATGCATATTCGTTTGACGCCGGTGCAAACGTATTGTTAGGATTTACCGACAACGATGTATTAAATGGTACGGGTGCTGACCTTGCAATTTTTGAGCTCGGTGTTCCAGATACTGTTAAAGTCACTTTTGGTACACAAACCCAATCCTTTTTAACGACTTATACCGGGTTCTCAGCGGGTGGCTTCGATTTAAATGTTGCTTTAATTGACTTTTCAACCTTCGGCATCGCGTCTGGCGCAAACCTACCTTATGTTTCTATTGGCCTTGATACACCGGGTAATACCACCGTGCCTTCACTATCCTTGGTGGGTGCATTCCATGTAACTGCTGTACCTGAACCAGAGTCCTATAGCATGATGTTAGCTGGGCTTGGTTTGATTGGTTTTATGGCTGCTCGACGTCGCGGTTAAATAAGCATCACTTGTATGTCATTAAGACAGGGGCTTTTGCCCCTGTTTTTTTAAATCTAAAATCAGCCAATCTAGTCGGCTCAACTTAGAATCACGAGCCATGGAATAAACTTAATTGATTATTCCAACTCCAGTTGACCTCGTTACTGAGCGATGACAGTTCGCCACAAAAATTCTAGTTAATTTATCAAAAATTAAAGTCCGAGAAATTTCTAAGCCTTAGGAAACTTTATAAATCAAGGCTTAGAAAGCATCGCAAGGATGATGCTGCATAAAATTATACATTTTGAGTAATTTTTGATCTGTTTAATGAATGTAAATGTATACAAAAGATTTCAAATAAATAAGTACTGTTTATTGTGTTTCAAAATTACCTTTCAATATTCTAAATACAGAACCAACTCCAGGTCTCGAGCCTATGGCCCAAACGGGTGAACGTCACCACAGCCAACCATTGATGCACATCAAACTTTAATTTAAGCGTAGGCGTAAATTGAACTTGTATGCTGGATTAAGCGGTTAATTAAATAAGCATATTTGGTGTTTAAATTTATCAAATGAAAGAAGGTAGTAATCATGAAAGCAAAGGCTCTTTTAACGACAGCATTAGTATCTATGTCACTGTTTTTGGCGGCATCGCCAGCATCTGCAGCGGTGTATGATATCTCTGTAGCTGCAGCTGGGGACGTAGTTAGTTATTATTCAGGCTGGTATGGAGGTTGGTATAGGTGGTCTGAGGTAGGCGCTAATCCAAACGTGGCTTCCCATAGTTACGAGCCTGGAAATAGCAACAATGCAAGCACTGCTTTGAGCTTCGACTTAGCATCGCTTAGTGCCGTTCCACTTGCAGACATTGTCTCCGCATCGCTTAACTTTCACATTCTAAGCATTTGGACTGAAGGTAGAAATGATGTGGCCACTCTTAGCAACGGTCTGCAAGTGCTAAATAGCAACGGAACTGGCTGGAAATCCTTTGATGTTACCGATAACTTTAAGGGTCAATTTGGAAGTTCTCCCGCAACGGCTAACTACGCCTTCACATATACTGGATATTCTGGTTTTACATTTGCCAGCGCAGAGGGTGGCGAACCAGCCTATTTAAGGATTACAACAATTGCTGCAGCCGTTCCGGAACCAGAAACTTACGCCATGTTGCTAATGGGATTAGGCTTGATTGGCGCTATGACGCGTCGCCGCAAATTTCAAGCTAATTTTTAAAGAGTTTACGCCCGAGAAAAAATAACACCTCTGTACCAGTACTTGGCATAACCTTTCTCGCTAAGCGCTTAAGCGCTAAGTCGAATGCGAAAGCCTTATAAATAAAGGCTTGCAGAGCATCAAAAAGAGATGGTGCCAAATATGACGTTTTTGAAAGAAAAAATAAACATCATATCAACGCGGTTTTGAATCTAAATTTCCCTGCTATCGCGCCTACCTTTCACTGAATGGTGGGAGCTTTCGGCAAGCGGCTGTTTGAGCCCAGTGAATTTATTGGCGAGTTTTCACATCAGAACAATTGCTTTAGCAATTCGTGATGGTGGGGATGACCCTTGCGCTTACCGCTTGTCGCCCAGCATTCAGTGAAATATAGGAAGTGGGCGATAGGGAGCGTCTTCTTCTTTGGTAACTTTTTTGTGGACAAGCACAAGAAAGTGACTCGCTTAGGGGCGAAAAAGATATTTTACATACGGCGTATTACACTGCGTTAATACGCCCTACGAGCTCTGGCTTTAGCCAGTCCCGCTTGAATGAGGGGCTAGGCATTTTCATTCTTTGCTTGGTAACAAAAGCCATGGTTCGCGCTTAATAACTGCTTTTGCATATTGCCCTAATATGTTTGGCTGGGATTGATACTGTGCGGCATAACTAAGGCCGCGTTTACTATCAATTCGGTAAATGGAATGCAGCGCATCTCCGCGAAAGTAGTCAATTTCAGATGCATCAGACAGAATTGCCTCAAGCGTGGGCAACGCGGCACGCTCGTTGATGTAGCCAAGTGCCCCAATAGCGTAACGACGACGCTTCATATCTTTATGCTTAACTGCCTCGCAGATAGCTGGAACCATGGCCTTCCCCTTCGAGATTAGTGGATCATCAATTTCAGGTTCGTGGTCAGCTTCAACGTAAAATTGTTGCCATGTTTTTTCGTATCTCGAGCCGCCAGTTCTGTATTCGACTTCCGCTGCGTAACATTGCTGCGCCATCACCAGAAGTAAGAGTAAAGGGATAAATGTGCGCATTTAATGTCTAACTAAAGTAAGCATCCTATTTACAGCAAGTTTCCTGTCAAATAGGATGCTTTTTGTTTTAAAAATTTATTTATCTATTAAAATCATATTGCTATATCTTTTTAGCACTTCCTGAATCAATGCGGTAAGCGCGTCAAATTGACTCGATTGATTCTGTTTCGTTAGTCCATCTAACTTACTTACCCAACGCCCCAAACACCTTCTTCAACAAACTGCTCGCCTGCCCCACTGGGTCTTGGCGAATCGCTGCTTCTTCTTTGGCTATCATTAAATACACGCCATCTAGGGCTTTTTTGGTCACGTATTGGTTGATATTGGCATCTTCTTTTTTCACCACGCCAAATTTACTGCCCATTTCGGCGTATTTATTGTAGCTTTCTGCCAGTTGTACGTTGGCAGTGGCTTTTTCTACAATAGGCAAAAATTTAGCGGCCATTTGTTCTGAGGTGGTTTTTTTAAAGTATTGGGTGGCGGCATCATTGGGGCCTGTCAAAATGGCTTTGGCATCGGCCACGGTCATTTTCTTAATCGAATCAACCAGTAGCGTTTTGGCTTCTGGCACGGCGGCTTCGGCAGCGCGGTTCATTTTTAAAATGAGTTCGTCTGATTGTTTGCCCATGCCAATTAGCTTCATGCCTTTTTCAATTTTTTTGAGCGAATTAGGTAACGGAATTTTGACTTCTTTATTGCCTAAAAAGCCGTCAGTTGCGCCCAGTGTGCTAATGGCTTTGCCTACACCTTGCGTCAGTGCTTCTTTTAGGCCGCCGCTGGCTTCAGTGTTGGTTAAATCGCTCACGCCTAGGGCGCTGGCTTGGGTGGTGAATAAAACAAAACCGAGGGTTACTAAACTGTATTTTGTAAAAAAAGGACGCATTTTTCTTCTCCAATAATTGAGGTTGCAGGCGCTAGCATATACCTAAATAAATCCTTTTGCATGCGGGTAATGATAATTTACGATTGAGCTCGATTCACCCCCATGATGGCGTTGCATGGTACTGAACTTATCAAGTTTACAGAAGCCAAAATTTGGGTGAAAATCAACGCGTGGGTTTAACGCATCAATCTGATGCCTTGTTGACAACACAAATCAGTCAACGATTGGAGTTGGTTATGAAAAATTATTTAAAAACAAAAGCTTGTATTATCACCATGGTATTTGCCAGCATTTCTAGCATGGCGGTGGCCAGCCCAAACAGTTTGCTCTACATTAGCCCCAATGACTACAGCCATAGCGTGCGTTTGCTGCACCCTTATTATGATTATTGGTTTGAACAAGGCCCGCTAGTGGAGCCGATTGCGCTTGATGCATTGAAAGAAAAATTGCCCGATATCAGTATGTGCAAAGCTAACGAAACGGCTGATACGATTATTCGTATTAAACCCAGCTTATTTTACAACCCGCAAATGCGTGTTTTTCATGGCAGGTTGATTGCAACAGTATTTTCTGGCGGTGGCAACGTGCTGGGCACGTATGTGGGCGAGGCACAGCAACAGGGATTTTTGAGTGTGAACCATGCCACGCAATTGCATATTCAAAAAGTTTACGCAAAAGCCATGCAAAATTTAATGACAAAATTTGGAATTAAGCCCTCTGAGAATAGCGGCAAAGCTGAAAATAAATTGCCATGCGGTTTGGTAGGTGCGCAAGAAGAAGCAAAAATCAATTTTTATTGAGCCCATTAATCCGCGTTTTTTATTGATGAATAAGGGGCTGTCCTAGATAACTAGCCCATATGTTGTTTAACCCATTGTTTCAATTGTACTAACTGTGCTTGTGGTGTTGGGTTGTTAAAACGCCACTCGCACTCCTTCAAAAACAGTCCGAAATTAGCTTTAGGAACGC
>JAKPIR010000052.1 GCA_029549705.1 Pseudomonadota bacterium
GCCTGTGATGTTGTCGGTGGTGGCCATTGTTAATCGCAGTCGCACTTGGTATGAAAAAAAATGAGGAATACAAAATGACAGTGACGATTTATCATAATCCCGCCTGCGGCACGTCTCGAAATACGTTGGCGATGATACGTGCGAGTGGGGTAGAACCGGACGTGATTGAGTACTTAAAAACCCCGCCCACACGTGAAAAATTGCTGGATATTATTGAAAAAACCGGTGGTGATATTCGTGCGTTAATTCGCGAAAAAGGCACGCCTTATGCAGAATTGGGCTTAGATAATCCTGATTTATCTGATGAAGCGTTGTTAGACGCCATGTTGCAGCACCCTATTTTAATCAACCGGCCGATTGTGGTAACAGCCAAAGGTGCCAAGCTATGCCGTCCATCTGAGTTAGTGTTAGCTATGCTGGATAACCCCAATATCGGCACATTTACCAAAGAGGATGGCGAAGTGGTGCATGCGTCAACCAAAAGTGCCTAGTGCTATGCTGTATAATCCTAATTTTTTACGAATTTAGTGCCTGACATGGAAGCCGAACAACTCAATATTATCAATAACCGCCTCGCTGATTTAAGCGCCCGCAGCCTTGCCCTTCGGGGGTATCTTTGACTTTGAAAACAAGTCGCAACGTCTAGCAGAAGTTAACGGCCTGCTTGAAGACCCCAATGTCTGGAACGATTCAGAAAAAGCGCAAAAACTTGGCAAAGAAAAACGCGCCCTGGAGCTGATTGTAAACAGTTTGCAATCGGTCGAAAACAGCTTGAATGACAGCCAAGAGCTATTCGAAATGGCGCGTGAAGAAAACGATGATGATACTTTGCGCAGTGTGGACAGCGATACCCGGCTAATTGAAAAACAGGTGGCTGAAATGGAGTTTCGCCGCATGTTTTCAGGTGAATTGGACAGCGCGAACTGCTTTGTGGAGTTTCAGTCTGGCAGCGGTGGTACCGAGGCGCAAGATTGGGCGGCCATGCTGTTGCGTATGTATTTGCGCTATTGCGAGCGCAAAGGCTTTAAGGTTGAAGTGCTGGAAGAGTCTGACGGTGACGTGGCTGGCATCAAAGGTGCTTCTATTAAAGTATCGGGTGACTATGCATACGGCACATTACGCACCGAAAATGGCGTGCATCGCTTAGTACGAAAATCCCCTTTTGATAGCAATGCCAAACGCCATACCAGTTTTGCCAGCGTGCAGATTTTTCCTGAAGTGGATGACAGCATTCAAATTGAAATCAACCCAGCCGATTTACGCATTGATACATACCGCGCCTCGGGTGCGGGTGGCCAGCATATTAATAAAACCGATTCGGCCGTGCGTATTACGCACATTCCCACCGGCGTGGTCGTGCAGTGCCAAAATGACAGGAGCCAACATCGTAATCGCGATGAAGCCATGAATATGCTCAAAGGCGCGTTGTACAATCTAGAGTTAAATAAGCGCAATGCTGAAAAACAAGCCCTAGAAGATGCTAAAACAGACATCGGCTGGGGACATCAAATTCGCAGCTACGTGCTAGACCAAGGGCGTATTAAAGATTTACGCACCAATGTAGAAATCGGTAACACACAGGCCGTGTTGGATGGAGATTTAGACCCGTTTATTCAAGAAAGCTTAAAGCAGGGCGTTTAGCCGTATTGCATTCAAAAAAACCATGCTATATACTAATGCAATATACATTGTATATTAGGGGTAAATATCATGAGTACAAGCACTGTTTTTATCAACAATCGCACGCAAGCTGTGCGTCTGCCAGCCGATGTACGCCTGCCTGAAAATGTAAAACAAGTCACCGTGCGCGCTGTGGGTAAAGAGCGCATTATCGCGCCATTGCAAGCAAGCTGGGATAGCTTTTTTATGAGCGAAACTAAAGCGACTGATGACTTTTTGACAGATCGCGCCACTCAAACGCAAGTCGAGCGCGAGGCGTTGTAGTGATTCAATTTTTACTCGATACCAATATCGTTATTTACGTCATCAAGCGTCGCCCCATTGAAGTGATGGCAACGTTTAACCAAAACGCCAGCCGTATGGCAATATCCAGTATCACATTGGCGGAACTCATCCACGGTGCAGAAAAAAGCAGCAAACCCGCCCATAATTATTCTGTTATTGAAGACTTTTGTAGCCGCCTAGAAGTGCTACCCTACACCGCAAAAGCCGCCCAACATTACGGCAGTATTCGCGCTGCGCTCGAAAAAAGCGGCCAAACCATCGGCGTAAATGACTTACACATAGCCGCCCATGCGCGCAGTGAAGGCTTGGTGCTGGTCACAAACAATTTACGCGAGTTTGAGCGTGTCCCGGCATTACAATTAGAAAATTGGGTTGCCATTTAGGTGAATCGAGTGAGTTATTTTGCAACATTTTAACGAAAGCGCTTTTCAAGATTTTTTATCCCCAGGCATTGCGCCGCGTGATGTGGACGCACTGTTTCCCTTATTGCAATCGGCAAATGTCATTCAAGCCTTAATCGCGCTTTTTCGCGGTGGTAGTGAAGAAGTAATGATACGTTTGGCCATTTTGCGTGAAATAGCCTCGCGTGCCGATGCGCCGGAGTGGACGCCGCAACAACTGCAAAATCATTTAAGTTTTATAGATAATACCAAGTTGGAAACCGTGCTTAAGCGCCTGCGTGAGCATGATTTATTGCTGTGGGATGCTGAGCGCAGGCTGTACCAGCTTTCTAGCTTGGCGCGCATGATATTGTCATCACTTTCAAATCTGGTGAGTTTTGGTCGCAAGGATGACGAATTGGGCTATTTGTTTTCGCAAATTGCAGCGGGCGATGCGGTTGGGCAGCTGAATGCGGAAACGCTGAATAATTTATTGGCGCGCTTAAATGAGCTGGAAAGTTTTTTTTCGCAAGCCGTGTTATCAGGGTCTGAATTTAGATTGAAGGCGGCGCAAAGCCGTTTAGCCACCGCGCAAAAATGGATGGCGCATGGCACGGAGATTTTGCAAAGTTTAGGCGTAAATGGTTTTGCGGATGATGCGAGTTGGAAAATCGCGCAAAAAATTGGCGATAGCCAATCGCGCATGATGCGCATGGCTTCGGTTTTTCAAAATGAGTTGGCAAAAATCGCACGGCAACGCGTGATGTTGTCGGATGGCGGTTTGAGTTCATCCGAATTAGCCGCCTGGCTTAAAGCGCAATCCGTAGAAAAGTTGGCAGATTTGTGTGAGCAAAATATCGCCCAAGTGCCTGAGCCTTTATATCTTTTACCCGATGTCATGCTGGATGTTGCCGAAGCGTTTTTAGAGCGTGATATTTTGGACAAAAAAACATCGACCATGCCGTCGCCCGTTGAAGTTGAGGTGGCGCAGGATGTGCCGTTTGAATATCCTCCGCAATTGCAGGGCTTAAACAACATGCTATCGCGTATTGAGCGCAGTGTTTCCTTGGCGGATATTGTGGTGGGTGGTGATTTTAGCGCGGCTTCTTACCGTTATTCATTGCTTACATTTTTGGGCGAGAAAAATGTAGATGCTGATTTGGCGGCTTTGGCCGAGCAACCTGTGGAGGTTCTGCATGATGATAACGCGGCTTTGCAAACCATTAATCAAAATGAAATTGCGCAGATGACGGTAGGCACAATCAACCCAATACGGAGCAAGCAGGATGGAGTTTAGTCCACAACAATTCAGCGCGAGGCTCATTGCCAGCCGCTATTTACCGCGTGAAGACAATGCAGTACGTAGGCTGTTGGTGGATTTAGGCTTTAGGCAAGAGGTAGAAGCTAATTTGGCCGCATGCGGCTTGCGTTTGCTGGATCACCCTTTTGCTGCATACGTGGCCGTGGCGCTGATGCGCGAAACCGAAGGCGCGGTGTTTGACGATGGCGAGCAATGGCAAAGCAGCAATATTGCCTTGCCTAAAGATGCCATTGCCCTGCTGGTGGTGCTGTGGGCGTTGATTATATTGCCCAAGCGCGAGCGCCAATTGGGGCGCGAAGTGGAAGACGGTCAAGGCGATATGTTTGGCAACATTGTAAAAGCCGTGGGTGAGGATGTTTCGCGCGGCATTGCTGAAAACGTGTTGCTGGAAGATTTTGGCAAGCTATTTGGCGGCAAAGGCCGCATTAGCATTAACTTGGGCGTACTTAGCCGATTAGGCTTGATTGAACGCAGAAACAAAGTGATTTGCGAAGGGCCATTATTGGACTTGGTGTTTGATTACGCCGAAATGGCACCACGTATTATCCACGGCGCAATGGGCGATTTAATTCGTGCGCAAAATGGTGTGGCACCTTTGCAAGATGCGGACGACGGCGATGACGACACACTGCTAGACGATACGAAACCAGAGGATGCTTCAGATGTTTAGGCTCACCAATTTAGAAGTCATTCATTGGGATTATTGGCAACGGTTTACCGTGCCGTTGGATGCGTCCATTGTCACGATTGTGGGGCCAAATGGTTCAGGTAAAACCACCTTATTAGATGCGCTACGCACCTTGTTAGCGCTGGATTGCTCAAAGAAACGCGATTACAAACGCTATGTGCGCCGTAATGGCGAAAGCTTTGCCTGGCTGCGCGGCGTGGTGGATAACAGCCGCCCAATCAACAGCAGCAAACGCCCGTTTGGCTTGCCTTATACCAACGACAAAATCACGCTGGCGTGCCGAATTGATAAAAAAGGCGGCGATTGGGAACGCAAATACTGGATTGCCGAAGGCGAAGTGAGCATTGAGCAAATAGAAGCGCAAGGCCAAATGTATGGTGTAAAGGATTTTCAGCGGCAATTACACGCCGCAGGGTTATCGCCCGCCATTGCTAAAGTGCTATCACTAGAGCAAGGTCAAACCGATAAGCTGTGCGAGCTTTCAGAGCGTGAGCTATTAAAACTGGTGTTTGAAGTATTTGGCGATGAAGACGTGCTGACGCGCTATCAGGAAGCGCGGCATCACCAAGAGCAAACCGCGCGTGAATTGCAAGACACGGAAAACAATTTAAAAGCGCAAGAAAACCATTTGCAAGCCTATGAAGCGCGGGTGAATCGGTATTTAGAATGGCAAAACCTAAACCAGGAGCGCACCGTGCTGGTGAGTGAGTTTAAGCCGCGCTTGGAGTTTTATGCGCTCACCAAAGAAGCCGAAAATGCCAGCCGCACCTTGCAAACTTCAAAGCGTGATTGGTTTAGCAAGCGGCAAGAGCGGGTGGCAGTGAAAAACCTGCAAGCGCAAAAGCACGTTGAAATTGCAGATTTTGAAACACGTAAAGTCATCGCCGCGCAAACAGTGAGTGCTATCCACACTAAACTGGGGGAGGCTAATAAGGCTTTAGGACGTGTAGAAGTGGTGGTGGAACAGCAGGATGCTTTGTTAAAACAAGCGAATGAAGCGGGCACAGAGTGCGCAAAAGACACGCAAAATTTAGATGCGCTGGAAAATAAGCGCGATGCGCTACGCCAACAGTTGGCGGGCTTAACCGCGCAAGAAACGCAACTTAATGAAACCCTGGAAAACCTGGCCAATGGCAAACGTGCAGACCCACATGACGTGGCAAACTTTAGGCAGGCTTTAGATAAGGCAGGCATTGCACATGATTTGCTCACCGATTTGGTTGAGATTACCGATACTAGCTGGCAAGCGGCAGTAGAGGCGGTGCTGTCATCCTCTGCGCACATTGTTTTGCTGGCAGATAAAAAAGACGAAGCGCGGGCGTTGAGCCTGGGCGAGCAATTGAAATATCGGCATTACATTGTGCCAGAACGCGCCATTGCGCCGCTTGCACCTAAAAATTCGTTGCTTGAAGTTGTTAAGTTTTCACGTGATGTCCCTGAATGGGTTTCGCGGCTATTGGCTGGTATTACACGGGTTGAAGATGCCAAGGCAGGTGCCAGTTTGCCACGTAACGAAGATTGGGTGACGCGTCTTGGTTATTTGCGCGAGCGACGTGGCGGGCGATTTGCCGCGCCGGAGCAAGCACGCTTTGGCCGTGCGCGCGCAGTTGGAAAAAATTCAAAAGCAATCGAATGCATTATTTGCACAGTTAAAACCCATCAATGCCGACATTCAAAGCATTAAAGCGCGATTGGCAGGGGTGGATGCCACCGCACAATTAGCCAGTCGCAGTGCGGAGTTTGCCGAGGCGCGTGCGCAATATGAGGTTTTACTGGCAGAACGCCGCGCAATTGGTGAAAAATCCTACGCGGCAACAGAGGCTAGAGAACTTCTTGAGGAAAAGTTAAGCCAAGCAAGAAGTGCTTTGCAAATAACCTCAACGCAATTGGAACGATTAGACCGCGAAATTGCAGAAAAAGAAAACCGTGAAGGCCGGCAGGAGCAAGTCAAACGCTTATTACGTTTGCGGCATGATAAATGCAAATTGCCAATAGCCTGGCAAAATGCTGACGACAACAAGCAACTCGCTGAAAAGTGGGAAAGCGTCAAGCTGATTGATATAAAAGTCAGCGAGATTGAGCGCCGTTTTGAAACCGAAACGTGGGAAACAGACGAAAGCGTGATTGCACTACGCGACAAAATCAAAACCGATTTTATTGCACAATCAAAAGATTTAGACACTCGCCGCAACGACAACAACATGGCGCGTAGCCAAACCGATGCCGCGCGCGAGCAATACATTAAAGTGCTTAAGCATACCGTAGGGCGTTATACCAAAAACCTTAAAGTACTGGGCGATATGGCAGGCATAGCGGTGGAACATGAAGCTGCAATGCTCTCTGCCGATGATGTGAGCCTCTCGCAAGCGGGGCTGGTGGTGCGTTTTGGCTTTGATGACAAAGGCTTTGCCGGCATGAATGATGGCGATGCCTCAGGCGGCCAGCAGGTGATGAAATCACTCATCTTACTGGTGGCGCTCATGTTGGAAGATTCACGCCCGGGCGGCTTTGTGTTTATTGATGAGCCGTTTGCGCATTTGGATATTTTTAACATCAAACGCGTGGCAAGCTTTTTGCAAGCCACCAAAGCGCAGTATTTGCTCACCACGCCCGTCACGCATAACGTGAATGTGTATGAGCCTTCTATGCTGACATTAGTCACCTCCAAAAAGAAAGCTGAAACGCAATGGGCACCGCGCGTGGGCGTGCTGGTGCGGGAGAAGTCTTGAGTTAGCCGATGGAAAATAACATATTAAAATCTGAACCTCTTGATAAACTTCGCCTGCCAAAAAAGCGCAGACGTTATTCAGAAATGTCATTCACCTCGCTTGCAACCATCCCCGCGGAGTGGCGAGAATTATTAGTGCAATGGGTGCGCTTGGGGGGCAATAGTCGCTGGGAAACCCTGCTTAAAAAAGCAGGTTTAGCCCAAAAAACCCCCGCAGAAACCTTGTTAGATTGGCTGTTACATCATGGCTGGGCAGTGGTCGATGAGGAGCGCAAGCATGGCGATTGGTGGCCGTATCGCGTGGAGTTGCGTGAAATAAAAGCCTTACGTCATCAGCTAGGGTTGCCTGATGTTGATGAGGTTGCAAC
>JAKPIR010000057.1 GCA_029549705.1 Pseudomonadota bacterium
CCCTGTGAAAAAGCAACGTTTAAGTGCCTCACAGGGAGTTATTTTGACTAGGTGTTTAAGTCTGATGATGTTTGGTGCCCGGGGCCGGAATCGAACCGGCACGCATTGCTGCGCGGGATTTTGAGTCCCGTGCGTCTACCAATTCCGCCACCCGGGCATTTGGGACTATACATTACTGTATAATTGCAACACCGCTATTATAGCAAGCTCTTAGAATTATGCGAACCCTTGATTTCGATTTTTATTTACCTGAAGCCCTTATTGCGCAGCACCCCACCAAAAACAGAAGCGCCAGCCGCTTGTTAACACTGGATGGCAACACGGGAAACATTCAAGATGCGATGTTTACCGATTTATTAGAGGCGCTCAACAGTGGCGACTTATTAGTACTTAATGATACGCGCGTAATTAAAGCACGCCTCTTTGGCGAAAAATCCACCGGCGGCAAAATTGAAGTGATGATTGAGCGTGTGGTAGATGCCCATCATGCGCAAGCGCAGATTAAAGCCTCACGCGCACCTAAGATGGGTAGCAAACTCATGATAGCCGGCAAAGTTGAGGCTGAGGTGATTGGGCGACAAGAAGATTTATTTTTACTACAATTTAATGATAGTCATGAGGTGATGGATATTTTAGACCTGCATGGCAATTTACCTCTGCCTCCTTATATTACCCATGCGGTAGATGCAGACGACGAAAATCGTTACCAAACTGTATTTGCCAAACATGCTGGGGCCGTGGCCGCACCCACTGCCGGGTTGCATTTTGATGACACAATGCTGAATCAGTTAAAAGACAAAGGAGTCAACATCGCGTTTGTCACCTTGCATGTTGGCGCAGGCACATTTAAGCCTGTTAAGGCTGAGTTGATTGCAGACCACAAAATGCATAGTGAAATCTATACGATTCCACAAGCAACGGTTGACCTAATCAAAACCACCCGCGACCATGGCGGCAAAGTGACAGCAGTTGGTACAACCGCACTGCGCGCACTTGAAAGCGCAGCGCAACATCCAACATTACAGGCGGGGCAAGGTGAAACCTCTATATTTATCACGCCAGGATTTTCTTTTAAAGTGGTTGATCGCTTACTCACTAATTTTCATTTACCCAAAAGCACGCTGTTGATGCTGGTTTCTGCCTTTGCGGGGTTTGAAAATACCATGCGGGCGTATCAACATGCTATAGAAAAGCAGTACCGTTTTTTTAGTTATGGTGATGCCATGCTGATTGAACGTAAACACAATTTAACAGACTAAACAGCACAATAATGATAGAACAATCAAATTTTGGAGATTGATACCCATGCGCTTTGCTACCCAAAAAAACTTGCTTTGCACTTTAGCGACCACGCTAACTTGCTTTGCAGGTGCATTACAGGCCGAAATTCTGCCGCAGGCAGAGCTTGCTTTAAAGTTTGGTCTTGCAAACAAGTCCACCACACGACCAATGACCGTCGCCTATATCCCTAACCATAAAAAATATTACATCGCCGATGGCGGTTTGGCGCCAATGGGCAGTGAAACAGAAGCGCCAATTTCAAAATCGCTGATTCATAGTTATGATGAAACCGGCAAGTATGTGAACTCTTCCAGGCCCGGTTATGACAACCGCTCGATATACTTCAACGCCAACACCAATAAGCTTGAAACCATTACCTACAACGTCTCGAGTGATGTTGGTTTTTCGCCCAATACGGGAATTTATGCCATTCACCTGACAGAAACCGGTGAACTAAAAGATACCTCAGACGAAATCTCCCAGTTTAATCCAGCCTTTGGCCACTCCGGCACTATGCCAAGCTATGATGCGGCTAATCAAC
>JAKPIR010000060.1 GCA_029549705.1 Pseudomonadota bacterium
TTCATGGCAAAGCCAGAACCAGTAAGCAGATATACAAAATCTTCTGACCCAAAATCAAACGTTTTACGTAAGTACGCGCGCATAGTACTTTTATCTTGTAATGCAAAACGTTCTGTAGATAAAAATGGCGGTACATAATGAAAGCGATCACTCTGCGTGCCATACCAGTGCTGAAAATGCGGCATTTCAGTAAGAGAAACAGCTAAAATTTGTACTGATAGATCTTTAGAAAAAATCGCCATTTCACAAGATGCAAACCATTTATAACGCGGTGTCAGGCGATAGAACCAATTACGTTGCATGTGCGCGCGTTCAATAAAACATGGGTCTGCCGCAAAGTGTGCATCTAAACCCGGCATTCGATTATAGCCAAAAATATAATCAAACCCACCTTGGCGAATAATTTCGAAAGTTGCATCAATAAATTTTTGATAGCGAGTAAAATTGAACCAGCCGCTTTGAGACAAAACATGTACTTTAATTTCAGTCGGCAATTCACCTTGCCAACTTAAGGTAAACACATCAACGTTATGTCCACGTGCCACTAGTTCATTTGCAGTACGTAGCATATCAAGCTGCATGCCACCAAAAGGAAAATATTTAAAAATAATGAAAGCAAACTTCATGGTGTGAATTGTATGCGAAAATATGGCTATGAAACGCATCTTAATAGTTAAAACTTCGTCTTTAGGCGATATCATTCACAACTTGCCGATTATTAACGACATACGTCATCATATTGCTGACATTGAAATTGACTGGGTGGTAGAAGAAAGTTTTGCCGATATTCCTAAGCTGCATGCGGGTGTAAATCGTGTCATTCCTGTTGCAATGCGTCGCTGGCGAAAATCCATCTTTACTAAAAAAACTTGGCAGGAAATCAAGCTAGTCAAGCAGAAAATCAAGCAAAAACAGTACGACATTATTCTCGACACGCAAGGCCTGCTCAAAAGCGCTTTTATTTGCAGTTTAGCGCATGGCATCAAACATGGTTACGATAAGCACTCCATTCGCGAGCCGCTTGCCAGCCGTTTTTATGATGTCACCCATGCTTGCCCTTACCAGCAGCATGCTGTCATACGCAATCGTACACTAGCGGCGTTAAGCTTGGGTTACCCGGTGCCAACTAGCGCACCTGATTATGGCTTAAATGAAGCGCCTTTCTCAGTAAAATTACCAAAACCGTATGTCATTGGCCTGCACGGCACCAGTCGCGACAGCAAACTTTGGCCCCTAGCACATTGGATTCAGCTAGGCAAAGCGCTCGCCGCGCAAGGCTTGCACTTGGTGCTGCCTTGGGCGAGTGACGAAGAAGAAAGTCGCGCCAATGTGATTGCCATTTCGCTCAACAATGCCATTGTGTTACCGAAATGCACCATTGAGCAACTCGCCATTATCATCAGCCAAGCTCAGGCCGCAGTGGGGGTTGATACCGGCCTATCGCATCTTGCTGCCGCACTGAATATACCCACAATTGCCATTTACACCGATACCGACCCGGCGCTCACCGGTGTGATGGCAGGCGCGCAACAGCCCGCTGTAAACTTAGGCGGCATTGCGCAAATGCCTAGTGTCGATGAGGTCATGCGCACACTTTTAGCGTTTAAAAATGATTAGCTCCAGCATGAATTGAGTGCGCTGTTTTTTAACAATAAACAAAGCCATTTTTGCACAACCCTTTTAACCTGCCCGCAAAGCCTTTATTTACAAGGCTCCCAGAGGCATAAAAAATCCTCGGGGATTTTTTACACGAATCTACATCACTATCACCCGACAATTTCTACATTTTTTTATATATCCCTCTTGAAATTGGGTGAATGCTGACCCACATTAAGTAAAACTTTTATTAAACGCATTTGAGCGAGGAAAATCCATGCAAGAAGAAAACCAGCAAGAAGGCGTAGCGGAGGCTACAGCACAAACTGAAACGACTGCCGAGGCGCGCATTGCCGAACTAGAAGCAGCGCTTGAAGAAGCCAAAGCCAGCGTGCTTTATGTAAAAGCTGAAGGTGAGAATATTCGTCGCCGCGCAATGGACGACATTGATAAAGCGCGTAAATTTGCTTTAGAGAAATTCTCTAACGAATTATTAGCAGTGAAAGATAGTTTGGATGCAGCGTTGCTGATTGAAGCCGCTGACGTACAAAGCTATAAAGATGGCGTGCAACTCACGGCCAATCAACTCACCAGCGTGTTTGAAAAATTCAACATTGCTGAAATTAACCCGGTAGGTGAAAAGTTTGACCCCAATAAACATCAGGCGATTTCAATGCTGGAAAATAGCGGAGAGCCAAACACCGTTACCAGCGTGTTGCAAAAAGGCTATACGCTGAATGACCGCGTGCTGCGCCCGGCTTTGGTCATGGTCGCTAAATAGTTTTTAACCATAGATAAACTTAAACAAAAAACACTTGAATTATCAAATTTAACCTCCATATCGTTCACAAGGAAATGAACTCCAACTAACTACAGGTAATAAAGCCTATCGAATGCGCTAATCATCTGCGTTCATCGGCGTTTATCTGCGGCTAAATTAGAATTTAAAAAAGGAAATTAAACATGGGCAAAATTATTGGTATTGACTTAGGTACAACAAACTCTTGCGTGGCGGTGATGGAAGGTGGCAAACCGCGCGTGATTGAAAACGCGGAAGGCACACGCACAACGCCTTCAATCATTGCATATCAAGAAGATGGCGAAATTTTAGCGGGCGCACCTGCTAAACGCCAAGCGGTGACCAACCCAAAAAATACGCTTTTTGCGGTAAAACGCCTCATCGGCCGCCGTTTTGAAGAAAAAGAAGTGCAGAAAGACATCGGCCTCATGCCTTACACCATTACTAAAGCCGACAATGGCGACGCATGGGTGGAAGTGCGCGGCAAAAAAATGGCGCCGCCACAAATCTCGGCTGAAGTATTGCGCAAAATGAAAAAAACTGCGGAAGATTATCTAGGCGAGGAAGTGACTGAAGCCGTTATTACCGTGCCTGCCTACTTTAACGACAGCCAACGCCAAGCTACGAAAGATGCAGGCCGTATTGCTGGCTTAGAAGTCAAACGTATTATCAATGAGCCAACAGCTGCTGCATTGGCGTTTGGTTTAGATAAACAAGAAGGCGACCGCAAAATTGCCGTGTATGACTTAGGCGGCGGTACCTTTGACGTTTCTATCATTGAAATATCCAGCATTGATGGCGAACATCAATTTGAAGTCTTGAGTACCAATGGCGATACATTCTTGGGTGGCGAGGACTTTGACAATCGCTTAATTGACTTTTTGGCCGATGAGTTCAAAAAAGATAATGGCGGCCTAGATTTACGCAACGACTTATTAGCAAAACAACGCCTGAAAGAGGCCGCTGAAAAAGCGAAGATTGAGTTATCTTCAAGCACTCAAACAGAAGTAAACTTACCCTACATCACGGCGGATGCCACAGGTCCTAAACACTTGGTGGTCAAAATCACCCGCGCTAAATTAGAGTCATTAGTCGATGATTTGATTGAACGCACCATTGGCCCATGCAAAACTGCCATTAAAGATGCAGGCGTTAAAATTGAAGATATCACCGATGTGATTTTGGTGGGCGGCCAAAGCCGTATGCCAAAAG
>JAKPIR010000418.1 GCA_029549705.1 Pseudomonadota bacterium
ATCAATATCATCGCCACGGGTTTTACGAATCGTCACCACATAGCCTGCCTGCATTAAAATATCACGGAACACACGAATATGGCTAGGCTTAGACGTTTCATAGCCACTGTTAGGGAAAGGATTAAACGGAATAAGATTAAATTTACATGAAACGTTTTTAACAAGATTAAGCAACTGATGCGCGTGTTCAACTGTATCGTTGATGCCATCGAGCATCACATATTCAAAAGTAACAAAATCGCGAGGCGCCTTTTCTAAATAACGATTACAAGCAGCCATCAAGTCTTTGAGCGGATATTTTTTGTTAATCGGCACAATAACATCACGCAAGGCATCATTTGGCGCGTGTAACGATACCGCCAGCGCGACTGGGCAATCTTCTTTTAATTTATCCATCGCTGGCACAATACCGCTGGTGGAAAGCGTGACACGACGGCGACTTAAGCCATAGGCACTGTCATCCAGCATAATTTGCATCGCCGTTACCACGTTGTCGTAGTTGGTAAGCGGCTCGCCCATGCCCATCATGACCACATTACTGATAATACGATCATTCGCGCTGAGTAAATCGTAACCGGCTTCCTGGCGTAGCGACTTGTTGGCAATGGCTAACTGGCCAATAATTTCAGACACGCTCAAATTACGATTAAACCCCTGTGCACCTGTGCTGCAAAAGGTGCACGCCAGTGCGCAGCCTATTTGAGACGACACACATAATGTACCGCGATCATCTTCAGGAATAAATACCGTTTCGATGCTATTGGCTACATCCGCGCCTATCAGCCACTTACGAGTGTCATCGTTAGAGATTTTTTCCAGTTGCACTGTTGGCAGGCTAATTTCAGCCTCTTGTAACAACTTATCCCGCAGGCTTTTAGCGATATCGGTCATCTGCGCAAAATCATGCACGCCAAAATGGTGAATCCAGCGCGTGATTTGTTTTGCACGAAAAGGCTTCTCGCCGATACTTTTAAAGTATTCAGCGAGCTGCACTTGATTATAATTTAATAAATTAATCAATGTATTATTGAGTTAATTTAAAGTTAATTATTAAATTAACCAAAGAAGTATTTAATTTCAATTGCGGCGTTCTCGGCTGAATCTGAACCATGCACAGCATTGGCATCGATACTTTCAGCAAAATCCGCGCGAATTGTACCTGGAGCCGCTTCTTTAGGATTAGTTGCACCCATTAAATCACGGTTCACTTGTACTGCATTCTCGCCTTCTAATGCCTGAATCATCACTGGACCAGAAATCATAAATTTAACCAAGTCTTTGAAGAAAGGACGCTCTTTATGTACCGCATAAAAACCTTCAGCTTCAGCTTGGGTTAATTGCGCCATTTTGGCAGCAACAATTTTTAAGCCTGCGTTTTCAAAACGTGTGTAGATTTTACCAATCACATTTTTAGCCACTGCATCTGGTTTAATGATAGAAAGCGTACGTTGAACAGCCATAACAACTCCATTTAATTAACATATTGAAAAGAACGATAAAATACCATTTTTAGTACTTTTAATAAACCTAAAATTGCATCCACCTGTTAAATAAAGTGTGGTCTTTTTGACACAATTGATATCGCCAAATGCCACAATACTGGCATCCCTTGATGAAAACTGTACTATGCATATAAAAATCAGTAAGATGCTGTTTGTTACAATTTATCACGACTTGTTACAAATACAGATAAAACATCAACTCAGGCGGGAGAGTTTATTTATGAAGACCAACAGCAACATTAAAACAGTAGTAGCAGCTGCACTATTGGGCGCAGCATGCCAAGCACAAGCGGCAGGCTTTGCGCTGATCGAGCAAAGT
>JAKPIR010000112.1 GCA_029549705.1 Pseudomonadota bacterium
TGTAAACCCTAAAGACAAAAAAGCTATCAATGCTATTTATAAGCAAAATACAGGCAAAGACTTAAAAGCCACTATGTCAGCAACGGCAATGGTGCGTGAGTGTTTGCGGTGTTTGGTGAATGATGCCAAAGATGCGCTTGATATTGCCAAAACTAACGCTAAAGCGAGTGAATAATCATGCTATGTAGTGAAATCTTAAATACTGTTAGAACGATAACTAACGACCCAAATGATGTGGTGTATTCGTTATCGCAAAAAGAACAAGCTCTTAATGAAGCTATTAGAGCGGTTTCACTACATAGACCTGATTCTGCTGCAATTACCACTAATGTCGCATTAGTTTCAGGCACAAAGCAATCTCTGCCGAGCGACTGCGTTAGACTTATTCGTGTTATTAGAAATAAAAGCGGCCCTGGTGGGACTACTACGGGTAAATCAGTTCGGCTCATGGACTTAAACCGAATTAGTGACAGGGTTGTTGATTGGCATAATGTAGTTGGTGATGATGTCTTAGAGTATGGATATGAGCAAAGCAATCAAAGTGTGTTTTGGGTGTATCCGCATATAGGTTCAGCATCTAATAAATTTGTTGAGGTTATCTATCAGCGTTCTATTCCTGATGTGGTGTCTGCCGATACATTCCCAATAAATGATTTGTATTCTGTCGCGGTTAAAGAGTGGATGTTGTACTCATTGTGGAGTAGCGACAATGAACAAAGCCCAAATTACGCAATGGCACTTAAAAAACTAGAGGTGTTTTTTACGCTTCTTGGATTAAAAGGTGAGTCAGATAAAAACGCACCAAACGATGAAAAATCACGAAAAAGTTAAGGTGATTTATGCTGTGTTCCGTTATTTTGCAGAATGTGAATTTTGTTCTTGATGACCCGAATAACACTAAGTTTTCGTTGACGCAAAAAATAGCGGCAATCAATAGTGCGTTACAGGCATTGGTTAGTTATCGACCCGATGCAGCGTCATACACAACTATGATGCTGCTAGTTGCTGGCACGCGTCAAACCTTGCCCAGTGATGGCGTAAGACTGTTAAAAGTCATTCGTAATCGTGGACAAAGCGGTTTAAGTGATGCAGGTCGAGCGATTCGCAAGGCTGATATGCTTGTTCAAGACGCGCTTATTCCTGATTGGCATGAAACAACAGGCCAAACCGTGATTGATGAGTATTTTTACGATTCAATTACCCCTAAAGATTTTTATGTTTATCCTCCTGCGCCTGTATCGCCTGTTATTGGGGTTGATATTAGCTATGTTCGTGTATTACCGACCATTACCGCAGGGACAGACACCTTACCCGTAGATGATTATTTTGCCCCTGCTATTCAAGAGTGGATGCTTTATTCAATCATGGGTAGTGATGATGAGCAAAACCCGAATTATGCAGATGCTCGCTCTCATTTAAGTACATTTTTTCAACTGCTGCAAATTAAAGCAGCGTCCGATGGCGCGGTAAATCCAAAATCAAAAGGTTAAGTCATGGCTATTGTTCCCTACACACAATGGTTGCCATACGTTCAGGTTAATGTGCCTGACTGCCCAAAGGCGTTAATCGTTGAAGCAGTACGTCAAAAAGCAATCGAGTTTTGCCAAAAGTCTTTATTCTTGCGCCAAGATTTAGACGGGTTTTACACGGTAGCTAACGATAACGAATACGACATACCAACACCAGTCGACACCACAATCGCGCAATTACTCATGCTAAAAGTCAATAAGCGTGAGTTACAACCAAAAACACAAGATGACCTAGAAGAAATCTACCAAGACTGGCGCGATCAATCAGGTGAACCATCCTACTTCTTTCTTAAAAATACCAATACCGCCATTTTAGTTCCAAAACCTATGGGCGTTTATCCCGTCCGAATCCTTGTTGCACTAAAGCCAACACAGGCCGCTCAAGGCGTTGATGAATCTATCTTTGAAGAATACAAAGACGCAATCAAGCATGGTGCATTAGCGTATTTAATGCTCATGGCCGAAAAAACTTGGTCTAATCCCAATATGTCAGCGTTTTATCAAAGTCAATTTGATGCAGCCATTACTGATTCAAAAATGAGAGCTGAAAAAGGCTATGCCATGCGTAAAACATTCCGCTCTAAGCCTAAATATATTTAAGGGGTTGATATGACTACTTATGAATTGACGTTATCGACTAATGATTTAGGTTTGGGCGTTTTAAATTCTGCACGGACTCGCATTGAGAAGCGCAGAGTGTCTATTGCTGACACCTATCCACCTATTAACAATTTAGTAAAAATAGAAAAGCCAACAAATAATCTTGGCATTGCGATATTTTTATTAGAGCCTGACGACTTAACGACATACCATGTTGCTAAGATTTTCGACACTGCTGGCATCTTAATTTACGAACGATTCTTTTCAATGCCGCCATCGGCAACCTCATTAGATAACACTGTTACTGGTGTGTTGTTTGGTAACAGCAATATCCAATTCAAAGATGAGGGCAATAATCGTGGTACGCCATCAAGTGTGCGAAATGTGGATTTTATGGGTGCTGGAGTAGAGGCTACTTTTGAGGGTGATACATTACGAGTTTTTGTACAAGCAGGTTCTCAAGGATTTGTGGCGATTACGGATATTACACCTACTAATCCTAGTGGCAATGTGGGGTCTAAAATAAAAACAGATGACAATAATGTATTGCAGTCTTGTGTCAGTTCAACAACTGCTATTACCGTGTCGGTTTTAGCGGTTACAGGTTCAACATTTAAGCCAACCGTTGATGTTAATGGTACTCAGGCAGTATTGACACGAAATGCTGGTACAGATGTTTGGATTGGAAATGCGGAAATTACATTAACAGGTGCAAGCCCTT
>JAKPIR010000128.1 GCA_029549705.1 Pseudomonadota bacterium
GCGTTAAGCGTTTGCAAGCGCGTGGCCATTTGGCGCAAAAACAGCATCGCAACTTTTGGCTCTTCAAGTAATAAGGTTTCAATGTTGTCTGGATAAATCACCACTACATCCGCAGTAGTCGATGTAACAATCGCATCTGCCGTGGCGGGGGAGTTTGACAGCAACGCCATTTCACCAAAGTAATCACCAGCTGATAAGGTACGAATCACTTTGCCATCACGCACAATCGTCACTTGCCCGTTTACTAAATAATGCAGATTGCGTGCAATATCTCCTTGTTTAAAAATCACTTCGTCTTTTGCAAAAGTTCTGCCAAAACGTTGCATCAATTTTGCCAAATAATTCGACTGTGATGCAGCGTTATTGATTTCTGGATTCGCAAAAAGATTTTTTAATATCAATACGTCTTTTTTTCGCAAGATGGCAATCAACTCTGTGCCGAGTAAAAACACAATAAAATTCACGTATAGCCAGGTAATAGAAATAAAAAGGTTTTTCATGCTGCCAAAAACCGAGCCATAAGACGCATTCAACGTTAAAAATAGTGTAAATGCCGGTCGCATCAATAGCCACAATACGGCGGTAAACAATGCGCCAATTAAAATATGCTTGATATATAACCGCACCGGAAAAAATGCAAAATAAAAAGCGGCAATGAGCAATGTAGTGAGCAATAACGAGGCGATAGTAGTCACAAATTCATGACGAAAAAGTTGATTGTTGGCTGCTAAAAACGCAATTACTTTCTCGAGCATCAGGCCAACAAACGTAAATAGAAAAAACAGCAGCAACATGCCAACAACTGCAATCAGGTCTTTTAATTTACGGCGAATAAATGAGGGCGACTCCACCATCGTGGCGATGGTGTAAAAAGTTGAGCGCATAGCGCTGGCGAGTGGTGTTACGGCCCACAACAAAACAAAAAGCCCGGCCGCACCCCACGCAGCCTTATGCTGAGCTGCGTTGTAGACTTCCACCATGATGGTGCTGCTAAAGTTAGGGGCTAAATTTCCCATGATGATGGCAAGCTTTACCACGGCGTAATCCGAACTAAACACCAAATGACTGATGGTGAAAAACATCAGCAGCACCATCGGAATAAGTGCCAGCATCGCGTAAAAAGACAATGAAGCAGATAGGCCGAACGTATTATGGCGACGAAACGCGTTTAACATTTCATGAATCACAAATAAAGGCGTGCTGTAACGCTGTCTGGCGTAAGCGTTGAGCGGCTTGCGCAACGCTTCGTGCAGGCTTGTGGTAACCTTAGATTTGCTGGTGGGTTCCTGATGCGTCAATGCGGCCTTCTTTAATAAAAATCTAAAGGGTCTTAAATTTTTCAGTCGCGGCTACCAAGGCAGAGGTCAAACTGGTATCCATGGCAGAGTGCCCTGCATCTTCTATTATTTGTAACTGAGCATGTGGCATGGCAAGCGAGAGTTCCCAAGCGGTTATTGGCGGACACACCATATCATACCGCCCTTGAAGAATTTGTGTAGGAATACGCGCGAGTTTTTCTTTGGCTTCAGCTAGCAAGTCGCGGTCGCCGACAAAACAATGGTGCTGAATATAGTGAATTTGAACTCTTGCACGTGCCAATTCAATTTCGCCATTAATGGCTTCATTATTATTGGTAGGCGTCCTTGGTAGCAATGTCATAATGTTTCCTTCAAACGCATTCCAGCGAATCGCAGCGGGAATGTTAATGTTTGTGTCGTCTGAAAATATCAATTCCGCATAGGCCATAATTGGATTATGCCGTTTACTTTCAGGTAGAAAATCGCATAAGGTCTGCCAGTGTTCAGGGAAAAAAGCTTTGACCTCACCCAAAAACCAATGCAACTCAGTCGGACGGCTTAAAAATATACCGCGCAAAATCAAACCTGTTACACGATCTGTATGAGCAATCGCGTAGGCAAGTGCGAGCGTGCTTCCCCAAGAGCCGCCGAAAACCAGCCACTTTTCAATCCCCAAAGTTTGACGAACAGCTTCAATATCCCCCACTAAATCAGGCGTTGTATTGTTATTGGTTGCACCTAATGGTGTGCTTCTGCCGCAACCTCGCTGATCAATCAGAATGATTTTGTAAAAATCAGGGTCAAAAAAACGACGCTGGGTAGGATTGCAACCACTGCCTGGTCCACCGTGCAAAAAAACGACGGGTGACCCATTCGGGCTACCGCAAATTTCATAATAAATTTCGTGAGAATCTCCTACTTTTAGCCAGTTTTTAACAAAAGGCTCAATGGCGGGATACAAATTGTAAGTAGTTGTCGTCATATAAAATAAAATACCTTACCTATTAATTAAAAATAATAATTTATACATAATAGCACCATACCTTG
>JAKPIR010000135.1 GCA_029549705.1 Pseudomonadota bacterium
CTGCCATGCTTCGCGCGACACCTCACCGCGCCCTACAGAAAGAATCGCCATTTTTTCCGGCAGACGGCCTGCTGCGTCTAGTCTAAATAAGCCCGGCATCAACTTAACGCGAGACAGATTGCCGCTTGCGCCAAATAAAACAAGGGTACAGGGGTCGATTTTTTTTGCCATTTTGATGGATACCTTACTTTGATTCAATCATTAATAGGTAAAAACCGTTTGACTCGTTTGGGCAGTCAATCACGGTTTCGCTACTGTTTAAGTTAGTGGCGGCTCTCTGCCGATGTGCCGTCATATTCGATATCTAAATCACCCCAGCCCAAACGGCGGTTGAATAGCTCAAGCAACAAATCCCAGCTTAAACGTGAAAGCGCTGGGTCGTAACGGTGGCCTTCATCACGCATAAAAGCGTGCTGACCATTAAATTCATGCCAAGTAAAACGTGTGCCGACTTCCTCAAGGCGGGCTTTGACCAAATTACGGCCTTCAAGCGGCACATGCGGGTCTTGGCGACCCCAAATGTGCAGTAATTCGCCTTTAATTTCATTTGCGCGTTCTAGCGAATTATCATTTTTGCCCAAACCGAGCGATTTTTTGTGAATATCGGTGGCGTAAAAACAAACCGTCGCCAATACATCCGGGTTCATCGCGGCACGGAAAGCCAAGTGGCCACCAATACAAATCCCCATCACGCCTAAACGGCCCGTGCAGTCACTGCGTGATTTTAAGTAATCCAGTACGGTACGTGCATCAGAGTCATAAGCATCTACTGGTTTAGTGATTTTGAGTTCATTGCCGCGTGTAGTGCCGGTTTCATCATAAGCCAGTACGGTGCCTAACGGTTCGTATTCGTGGTAGATTTCAGGGCAGGCTACAATAAAACCGTGTCCGGCGAGCATGGCCGCAGTGCGGCGAATCGGCGCGGTGACTTGAAAAATCTCAGAAAACATTAAAATGGCAGGGTATTTGCCAGGGGCAGCGGGGCGAAAGATATGCGCACGCATCTCGCCGGTGGGTGTTTGCAGGTCGACAACTTCACTGTCTTTGATGAGCATGGATTTTTTCCTGTGTGTAGTGTTATGAAAGTGGCGTTATGCGTAGCCCTATATGATAATGCAAGGTGGCTTAGTCATACAATGATTTCAGCTTAAAAAAACCGAACATCTTACGACATTGCTGCATATTTTCTGCATGAAAACACATGACAAATTTCACAAAATAGTGTCAAATTCGGCCTAACTTTGTTTTATGATTTAATTGATATTCACCATGAACCACCCATTATCCCCACAAAATACGCGCTGGAAGTCTTTTGACAGTGTTGAAGGGTTGCGGCATGCCGTATGCGACGCCATTGTTAGTCGGGCGCAAGAAGCCATTTTACAGCGCGGTCGGTTTTCGATCGTACTGGCTGGTGGTCACACGCCGCGTGCGGTGTATCGCCTACTGCGCGATTTGCCGCAGACGGCCTATGTAGACTGGTCTAAATGGCATATTTATCATGGTGATGAGCGATGCTTACCGCCCGAACATGAAGATCGCAATAGCCTGATGGTGGAACAAGTTTGGACGCATTTTGTTGCCATACCTAAAGAAAATATTCATGATATTTCTGCCGAACTGGGGCCCGTGGCGGGCGCTGCGGCTTATGCCAACACGCTGGCAGGGGCGCCGACTTTTGATTTGGTGTTACTGGGTTTAGGTGAAGATGGCCATACCGCCTCACTTTTTCCGAATCATGCCGTTGATAACAGTGCAGACGCGGTACCTGTGTTTGACTCCCCCAAACCACCTTCAGAGCGTATTACCTTGAGCCAAAATCGCTTAAATAATAGCCGCCAGGTCATTTTTATTGTTTCAGGCGCTGGCAAGCAGGATGCGGTGGAAAATTGGCGCAAAGGAGTGCCGATTCCTGCAACGCTAATTGCACCAGAAAACGGTGTAGACGTGTATTGTTATGAGGTGAAAATAGCGGCATAACGGGATTACATAAAACGATTGATTGAGCTTCATTTTTAACGCAACCTTTTTCGATGCCCTGTGAGCCTTTATTTACAAGGCTCACAGGGCATTAAAATTTTCTCGGTAAAGTTTTTAGCTTTTTTGATTATTTTGTGAAGATTTTGGCGCCTAAAAATAGCCCTTGGCGTAATTATTGACAATCGCTAACGGTTCGCGGAATGCCCCTTTAAACAGCATGCCCCAACTTGTCCAGCATTGGCTGGGTGCTGCGGCATATGAGACTTCGAATTCCTGCCCTAAATGGCCAGCTTCCACCAGTTTTTGCGCACGCCACATGTGGTAGGGTTCTGAAACCACAATGACACTTTTAATCTGATGATTTTGTAAGATGGGGGCGGAAAAAGCAAAGTTTTCTTGTGTTGAGCTAGAACGTGATTCTAGCAAAATATGCCCCTTAAAGCCGTTGGCCAATGCGTATTGTTCCATGGCGAGCGCTTCAATCGCGCCGTCTTCATCATCTTTGCCACCAGTCATCACCAATGTGCTGACCAGCCCAGCTTGTGCTAGCGCTAAGCCGGCATCCACGCGGCCTGTAAGGCAAGGATTGGGGGCGCCGTTTAAGTTGGATTTATTGCCTAAAATTAGCGCGGCATCGGCTTTTTGTGTGGGCGGGTGTGCAAGCAAATAATAGGCATGCTTTGCAACTATGGCATATAGGCTTAAATATACAATCAGCATAAGCACCGCGCCACCATACACGGCAAAGCGCAACCATGCTGGCAAAAACTTGAGTGCGAGCAGTACACCGAGGCTGCCGATGAGCCAAGTAAGCATGCGCTGAACGGTTGATGCTATATTCTTGGTCGCCATGAGTTCAGTACCAATGATTAGGTGTTCTGAATGACAATATTGGGGAACTTCGCGCTGTGGTCCAAGCTGGCATTAGCAATTTTGATGGCGGCTTTGTGGGCGATTTCTTTGTATATCTGCGCAATTTTGGAATCAGGCTGCGCAATCACAGTCGGTTGGCCGCTATCAGCCTGCATACGGATTTGCATGTCGAGCGGCAAACTGCCGAGTAAATCCACTTTGTAATCGTTAGCCATCAATGCGCCGCCGCCCGCGCCAAAAATGTGTTCTTCATGGCCACATTTTGAGCAGATGTGCGTACTCATATTTTCAACAATACCTAAAATAGGAATGCCCACTTTCTCAAACATTTTCAAGCCCTTGCGTGCATCCAACAGGGCAATGTCCTGCGGCGTGGTCACGATGATGGCGCCAGTGACCGGGATTTTTTGTGCCAGTGTGAGTTGAATGTCGCCGGTGCCGGGCGGTAAATCTATGACGAGATAATCCAATTCATGCCAGTTGGTATCGCGTAACAGTTGCTCCAGCGCGCCTGTGACCATCGGGCCACGCCAAACCATGGGTGTGTCAGTGTCAATTAAAAAGCCAATCGACATTGCTTGTATGCCATGTGCCTGCATCGGCTCCATGCTTTTGCCGTCCACACTTTCAGGGCGGCCGCTAATGCCCAGCATTTGTGGCTGACTTGGGCCGTAGATATCAGCATCCAGCAAGCCTATGGTTGCCCCTTCGGCCGCCAGAGCGAGCGCTAAATTGACAGAAGTGGTAGATTTGCCTACACCACCTTTGCCAGACGCCACCGCAATGATATTTTTTACTTTTGGCAACAGCGTGACACCTTGCTGTGCTTTGTGCGCGACAATTTTGCTACTGACGTTTACTGTAAGTCGGCCGATGCCAGCCAAACCCAGCAGAGCATCAGCCACTAATTTTTGAATATCATCCATGACAGATTTTGCCGGGTAGCCCAGCACAATGTCCACACTCACGTCATTGCCATCAATCTTGATGTTTCTGGCCGATTTGCTGCTCACAAAGTCTTTACCTGTATTCGGGTCGATACAAACTTTTAGTGTGCTTTGAACGAGTAATTCTGAAATGGCCATTTTCGAATATTCCTGATTAAATAACTTGAGTAAAAAGATAAGGTATTTTAACTGATTGTAGCGCGTGTCGCACCATGGACCGGTTAAATTTTAACAAAAGCGCCAATCAACGCTGGGTGAAGCCGGTGGCATTTGTTAGAATAACGTTTTAGCTTAATCATTGCATTCAACTTATGTCTACTGCAAATCAACCACGCAAAATTCTTGTCACCTCAGCGCTACCTTATGCGAATGGCAGCATTCACTTAGGCCATTTGGTGGAGTATATTCAAACCGATATTTGGGTGCGTTTTCAAAAAATGCAGGGGCACACCGTGCATTATGTGTGTGCGGATGACACGCATGGCACGCCGATTATGTTGCGTGCTGAAAAAGAGGGTGTTACGCCAGAGGCCTTGATTGAAGCCGTGCATCAAGAGCATTCGGCTGATTTTAAAGAATTTTTGGTGGAATTTGATAATTACTATTCGACCAACTCGGCAGAAAATAAAACGCTTTCGCAAGATATTTATCGTAAATTAAAAGCCAACGGCAAAATTGCCACCAAAACCATTGAGCAGTTTTTTGACCCAGTTAAAAACATGTTTTTGCCCGACCGCTTTATTAAAGGCGAGTGCCCCAAATGCCATGCCAAAGACCAATATGGCGATAGCTGCGAAGTGTGCGGTGCAACTTACAACCCTACAGAGCTTATAAATGCTTATTCGGCAGTGTCTGGTGCGGCACCAATACGCAAAGAAACGGAACATTATTTTTTTAAATTAAGCGAATGTGAGTCGTTTTTAAAAGATTGGACACGTAGCGGTACATTACAAGGCGAAGCCGCCAACAAAATGGGCGAGTGGTTTGAAAACGGCTTGAATGATTGGGACATTTCGCGCGATGCGCCGTATTTTGGCTTTGAAATCCCCGATGCGCCGGGCAAATATTTCTATGTATGGCTTGATGCGCCCATTGGCTACATGGCGAGCTTTAAAAATCTATGCGATAAGCAAGGCTTAAATTTTGACGAATATTGGCAAAAAGACAGCAAAACCGAGCTTTACCACTTTATCGGCAAAGATATTTTATATTTCCATGCCTTATTTTGGCCGGCAACATTAGAATTTAGCGGTCATCGTAAGCCCACGCAAATTTTCGCGCATGGATTTTTAACCGTGAATGGCGAAAAAATGAGTAAATCGCGCGGTACATTTATTACCGCACGCAGCTATTTGGACCATATTAATAACCCAGAATATTTGCGCTATTACTATGCGGCTAAACTCAACAGCACGATGGAAGACATCGACCTGAATTTAGAAGACTTTGTCGCGCGCGTGAACAGTGACTTGGTGGGTAAATATATCAATATTGCCAGCCGAACTGCTGGCTTTATCAATAAACGTTTTGATGGCAAGCTAAAACCCTCTGAAAACAACGCCATTGTGGCAGAAATCAAAGCTGCCGCAACGGCGGTGGCTGAGGCGTATGCTGAGCGCGAATATGGCAAAGCCTTGCGTGAAATTATGCGCTTGGCGGACGTAGCAAACGGTTTTGTGGCCGAAAAAGCCCCTTGGGTGATGGCTAAACAAGCGGGGCAAGACGCGGCCTTGCAGGAAGTGTGTTCGGATGCGCTGGAACTGTTCCGTTTATTGACGCTTTATTTGAAACCCGTATTGCCAAAACTGGCTGCTGAAGTTGAGCAATTTTTGAATATTAGCCCCTTAACTTGGACTTCTATTGGTGCTTCGTTAACCGCAAACCATACCATCAGCGCCTATGAACACCTCATTACCCGCATTGACCCTAAAGCCGTTGAAGCCATGACTGAGGCCAATAAAGAAAACTTAGCTGCAACGCCTGCACCGCAAGCCCACTCGGAACAACGTCATGCGGCGCATCAGCAAAATGAAGTGAAAGCAGAAACGCTAGAAACCGACTACATCACAATCGACGATTTCACGAAAGTCGATTTACGCATTGCTAAAATTGTTGACGCCGAGCATGTAGAAGGTGCTGAAAAGTTACTCAAACTCACCCTAGACATTGGTGAGGAAAAACCACGGCAGGTTTTTGCCGGCATTAAATCGGCCTACGACCCAGAAACGCTGAAAGGGCGCCTCACCGTGATGGTGGCAAATCTCGCCCCACGTAAAATGAAATTCGGCATGAGTGAAGGCATGGTATTAGCTGCCAGCGACGAACGTGGCGGGCCTTACATTTTGAGTCCAGATAGCGGCGCACAAGCTGGAATGCGTGTGAAGTAACGGTCCAATCCGGGTTAAAAAAACATCAAGTACTGATGCCAACAACCCGCGTTTTTTAGCCTAAATTCATCACAACCTTTTTCGGTGCCCTGTAAGCCTTATAAATAAAGGCTCGCAGAGCATTAAATTTTTCTCGATAGAGTAAGTTACTGCTTTAATCATTTTTTTAATAAAATTTTTCCCTAAATTAGATGCAAAAAAATAGCCCCAAAACTGGGGCTATTTTTTGAATTAAAACTTAGTTGCTTGCCTGTTTATTTTTTCGCTTTATCGGCAGCGGCTTTCTCAGCTTTAGCTTTTGCCTTTTCAGCTTTGGCAGCTTCTTTTGCTGCAGCTTTTTCAGCCTTCTCTTTTTCTTTAGCAGCTTTTTTAGCTTCTTTTTCGGCTTCTTTCGCAGCGGCTTTGTCAGCCTTTTCTTTGTCTTTTGCTGCTTTATCAGCGGCTTTGTCTGCTTTTACGCTATCTTCTTTGCTCGCTGTTTTTGCTTCTTTGCTTGGTTTTTCAGCCTTGGCTGGTTTGTCTGTCGTGGCTGCCGCTTTTTCGGCTTTTGCTGCTTTCTCTTTCGCTGGTTTCACTTCTTTAGTGGCTTTGCTTTCAGATGGCTTGGCAACCGCAGTCGTCGCTCCAGACAAAGTCACATCTTTACGCACATTTTGCAATGTAACAGGGCCGATACCCTCGACTTTTTCAAGATCATCTACTGATTTAAAGTTACCGTTTTTCTTACGATAATCAATTATTGCCTGTGCCTTCACCGGACCAACACCGTCAAGTGTCTCTAATTCAGCTTGAGTTGCTGTGTTGATATTCACTGCGGCAAATGCGCTTAAACTAAAACTTAGAAAAGCGATAAATGCCAATAATATTTTTTTCATTTGAATTCTCCGAAAGTTAGAAATAGTGTTGCTTACTTTAATGCTGCAGTTATGCTTGTCTATCATAGCTCAATTTAACCATCTTCAATAGAGGGTAAATTTGCGTTAATCGCTAAAGAGTAGACATTCTTGGTGAATGGTTTCCAATGCTTTTAGCGGGCTGCTGGCTTTGGTAATCGGTCGCCCAATCACTAAGTAGCTTGCACCATTCTTCAGTGCGTCCGCTGGCGTGACAACGCGAGACTGGTCGTCTTGGTTGACGTTGGCTGGGCGAATTCCGGGCGTGACCAAGCAAAAGTCATTTCCTAGTTCAGTGCGCAACATGTTGGCTTCAAGTGCGGAACAGACAACACCATCTAAACCTGCCTGCTTCGTTAGTTTTGCAAGGTTCTGCACGTGCGTTGTTAAGTCGGTATGGATGCCAATTTGATTGAGCGTTTGCTGGTTCATGCTGGTGAGTACCGTCACCGCGATTAAAATGGGCGAATTTTCACTATTTTTAACCGCTTCTTTCGCGGCTTGCATCATTTCCAGACCGCCACTGGCGTGTACATTAAGCATCCAAATCCCTAATTGACTAGCCGCCGCACAAGCCTTGGCGACCGTATTGGGAATATCATGAAATTTTAAATCTAAAAACACGCCAAAGTTAGCTTGCACCAATTGCTCAACCAGTTTTGGGCCCGCTGCAGTAAAAAGCTCTTTGCCAATCTTCAGGCGGCAAAGTGTTGGGTCGAGTTGTTCCACAAGTTTAAGTGCGCTGTTTGCATCAGCGTAATCAAGTGCGACGATGATTTTGGGGTCGTGTGCGAGTGTCATGTAGGAGATAGTCGATTAAATAGTCGTTGGTTCGGCAGGTAGGGCTTCCCATGCGTTGCAGGCCGGGCATTGCCAATGATGATATTTGGCTTTAAAGCCGCATTGTTCGCAGTGGTAAGCCGTTTTATTGCCTATGGCGTGCCGAACCGCTTGTTGCATTAACTGTGTATCTTGAGAATGTGCCAGTTTGGTTTTTTGCGCAGGCTGATTTGTTTCAACAATGGTGCGTGCTTGTAGCAATTGGTCTAATGTACTTAAGCTTGGTTTTTTAATGAGCTCGTTACGTGCAAGTTTAGCGGCACTTTCGGCACCTTCTTCTGTGAGTGTTGCTTCAAAAAGCACATTGAGCAAGTGCGATAGTTTGTAGGTTTGCAAGTACGTTTGCAGCAAGGCTAGGCCCTCGGCCGTTTGGTTGAGTGCGCGGTAGCTATTGAGCAATTTTGGCGCAATTAAGCCCAAATATTCAGGTTGCTGAAATTCAATGCGCTTCCAAGTTGAAATGGCGGCCTGGTGTTTGTTGGCTTCAGCTTCAATATCGCCCAGCAGCACATTGGCGCGCACACAGTTTTTATTAGCGTTCAGCGCTTGTTCCAATTCATTTTTGGCAGTTTGGAGATCACTGGTGAGCATGGACTTCACCGCCAACTCGCAATGGTAATGCGAAATTTCAACTCTAAACGGTACGCCGGAAAGTCTTTCAAGTTCTGTTGCGGCTTTAATGGCACGTTCCCATTCGCGTTCGCGCACATAAATTTCAAGCAAAGCACGCAGCGCTGGTTGGCGATAGCGGTCATCATTCAATGACTCAAACAACTCTTCAGCGCGATCCAGCAAGCCCGCCTTCAGGTAGTCCTGCGCAAGCTCTGCGGTGACTGCCAGTTTTTGTTGTGGTTCGAGTTCTTTTTTTTCAAGCAAATGAAGATGTAAATGAATGGCGCGGTCGACTTCCCCGCGCTTTCTAAACAGGCTGCCCAATGCAAAGTGGAGTTCGAGCGAGTCAGTGTTGGCTTGTACGGCTTCGGAGAAGGCTTCAATGGCTTTATCTTGCTGATTGGTAATCAGAAAATTCAAGCCCTTAAAATACGCCGCGGGCAGGGCAGCAGATTCTGAAAGGAGTTGTTTCAGGTCAATGCGGCCAGCCAGCCAGCCCAAGCTAAAAAATAGCGGCAGTGCCAACAACCACCAAAATTCGAATTCCATTAAGTTTTACT
>JAKPIR010000138.1 GCA_029549705.1 Pseudomonadota bacterium
CATAATTCGCGCAATAAATTGCGCTCCTACAGTCTTTTATACAATTTGAAAGCTAAACATGAAACCAATCTGGATTATCGATGATGACAAATCAATACGTTGGGTATTTGAAAAAGCCCTCACACGAACTGATTTAGACTATAAGACTTTTTCATCGGTGGCAGAGGCGCTCAATACGCTGGAACGGGAACAGCCACAAGTCGTGGTGAGTGATATTCGTATGCCCAACGGTTCTGGCTTAGATTTTCTCACTGAAATCAAGCAAAAATATCCTGATATCCCGGTCATTATCATGACCGCTTATTCTGACCTTGAAAGTGCTGTAGCAGCTTTTCAAGGGGGCGCTTTTGAGTATCTCGCCAAGCCCTTTGATGTTGACCAAGCGATTGATGTCATTAAACGCGCGGTTGATGAAAGCACGAGAGAATACACTGAAAAGGTCACGTTGGAGGCAACCCCTGAAATTATTGGCCAAGCTCCTGCCATGCAAGAAGTTTTTCGCGCCATTGGCCGCTTAAGTCGCTCGCACGCCACGGTGCTCATCAATGGTGAATCTGGCAGCGGTAAAGAGCTTGTGGCGCGCGCGTTGCATCGCCATAGCCCGCGTGGAGACAAGCCCTTTATTGCCATTAACACCGCAGCAATTCCTAAAGATTTATTAGAATCTGAACTGTTTGGTCATGAGCGTGGTGCATTTACAGGCGCGGCGGCATCGCGTCGGGGACGCTTTGAGCAAGCTGATACCGGCACACTCTTTTTAGATGAAATTGGCGACATGCCGCCAGACTTACAAACACGCCTGTTGCGCGTGTTAAGTGACGGCCAATTTTACCGTGTGGGCGGCCACCAGCCGATTAAAGTGAATGTGCGCATTATTGCCGCCACGCACCAAGACCTTGAAGAGCGCGTTAAACTCGGACTTTTTCGTGAAGACTTATTCCACCGACTCAATGTTATTCGCCTGCGCTTACCCGCACTACGCGAACGCCGTGAAGATATTCCCCTACTCATCAAGCACTTTCTGCAACAAAGCGCTACTGAATTGAATGTTGAAACCAAACAACCCTCAGCTGCTGCGCTCAAATACCTTAGCGCGGTGAATTGGAGCGGCAATGTACGGCAGCTTGAAAACGTTTGCCACTGGCTCACGGTGATGGCACCGGGCCAAAATATTGATATTGCAGATTTGCCACCCGAACTCAAAGAGGATAATGGAAAATCAAACGCTTCCACCACCTGGCAAGAGGCGCTTGCCGCTGAAGTGGCAGACGCACTAAACCGCAATGAACAACATGTGCTTGAAACCCGCACCCAGATTTTTGAGCGCATTCTGATTGAAAAAGCGCTCGAACATACGCATGGCCGCCGTATTGAAGCCGCCAACCAGCTCGGCATGGGGCGCAATACCATCACCAGAAAAATTCAAGAATTAGGCATTGAAGACTAAATTATTACGCTAACCATTGCCCGAGCAAAAAACACTGCCCTGCAAGCCTTATAAATAAAGGCTCGCAGAGTAGTGCAAATGTAATCAACGTCATTCTCAGTTTGTTTCTATGAATCTTCACATGGTAGAATCAGCGAATTCGGCTAATAGCCATTTGAAAGTTCACCCTATGGATTTGTACCCAAGCGTCACGATTATTGATAACTTTTATGAAAACCCCGATGAAATTCGTCAATTTGCGCTTCAACAAAAATTTACCTATTGCCATGAATTAAAAAATATTGATTACGTATTCCCGGGTTGCAGAACAAAAGATTTGTTTGAAATTGATGCAACATTGTATGAAAAAGTTTGTAAAAAGTTAGTCTCGGTTTTTCACAATACCAAACAAGACCAAATGCGTTGGGCAATTTCCACCAGCTTTCAAGTCGTTGAGGCTAAATTTGAGTGTGGCGTGCTGCACCAAGATAGCAACACTATTTTTGCTGGCGTGATTTATTTAACGCCCAATGCGCCGCTCAATGCCGGCACCTCACTCTTTAAGCCCAATGCCAGCTTTAATGAAGAAAGCTACAAGGCCGCGCTCAAGCAATCTGAAATTAATTTCAAAACCAACCAGCCCGTTTCAACAGAATTTCACAGCATGTTTGATGAAACCGTCAGGGTTAACAATGTTTACAACACGCTTATTTTATTTAACGCGCAAACCTACCATGCGGCCAATGAATTTTTTGGTGATTCCCTTGCAACAGGCAGGTTAGCGCAAGTCTTTTTTATCAACAAAATTGACGCTAAAAGCTACGATATTTTCCCGCTACAGCGCACAAAAAGTATCGCCATTTAACCTTATTTAATTAGTTTAAAACACTCGAGAGAAAATTGATGCTCTGTGAGCCTTGTAAATAAAGGCTTACAGAGCAGCGAAAAAGGTTTGTAATTATTTTGGTATATCTAAACCAAAAATGGGTAGCCTGTAGGAGCGGTCCCTGACCGCGAATAACGGTGACTATTCACCATTGCTTTCACGGTCAATCACCGCTCCTACAAAAACAAAAAACGGCAACCGAAGATGCCGATTAAAGTAATTGTACACATAACTTACCAAATTGGTAAAACTGCTCTTTTAACAGCAATCTATTACTTAACAATAGTTCAAGCACTTCATCTTTTGAAGTGTTTGCTATTCGTAGCCAAATTACCCTAGCTGGGTTTTCATGAAAATGTAAACTTAATTCATAAAAATCCGCATCACGGGTTACGATAACAAAATCATTCCTCTGCGCATATTGCCAAATTTCAATATCCGAAGCTTTTTCTAAACCAATCAGTGTCACCTGAGTACTATTTGGAAAATCACTTTGCAGAAATGGCACTAATCGCCTTGATAAATTTTCATCTAGCAATAACTTCATGCCGCGGCTACGCTCACCATATCATGCTCTCTTTGCGCAGCGTAGCTTAAACAAGCTTTTATATCCAATTCATCTAACTCCGGAAAGTCTTCAATAATTTCTTGATGCGTCATACCAGATGCTAGCATTTGCAATACATCATAGACGGTAATTCTCAAGCCCCTAACACAAGGTTGACCGCCTCTTTTACCTGCCTCAAATGTAATTCTGTCCATATAAACTCCTTTACTAATGCTTGATAGATTATACAGAGTTTAACCAAAATAAAATCGGCAACCTGTAGGGTCGGTTCGTGACCGCGAATGTATTGGTGAATAGTCACCTTTATTCGCGGTCAATGACCGCTCCTACCAAAAACAAAAAAAACGGCAACCGAAGTTGCCGTTTTTAATTTATTGCTTTTAATTTAAACTGGCTAAGCCAGCATTAAACTAGAAGAATAAGATAGCGCCCAATGAAACGTTGTCATTGTCAGCATCTTTAACACCAGCTTTGTGTGATGATGAAGACGTACGATTGTATTCAGCCACCAAGTTCAAGTGTTTTGTTAAAGGATGATAAGCACCAACAGTGTAACGCTCATTGTCTTCTACTAAGTCAACACCAGCCAATTTATCAGCACGAGTTCGATCTAATGAAGAAATTCCGTAAGCTAAACCAAGTTTAGTTCCTGCACCTGGGATGGTGTATGTTGCTTGCACATAACCACCATCTGAATCACGACGTTTACCTTGTGCATCAAACGCATTTGACAAGAAGCCTGTGGTACCGATACCTTTACCATCATAGTAGTAACCAGTTAAACCAAAACCAGCCACATTCACAGTTGCACCGATATCAAAGCCACGTGCAGTTTCGTCACCAAAGTTTGTAGCACCAAGTGTAAGATCTTCAGCTTTTTGGTAGATAAAACCACCCCATACCTTGCCGCCTACATCGCCAGTCCACTCGTAAGTTGCTTGACCTTCAAAACCTGGCGTACTTGTACTTACGTTGTTGATTGCATTGGTACCTGACAAGAAATTACTTACTTGCCATGGTTGTGTTACACCAACATTGAAGCTGAAGCCATTCCAGTTTGGTGAAGCATAAGAAATTTGCGCTTTCCAGTCAGCATAAAGATAACCAAAACCGATACCGCCTAATGTAGTTGTGCCTGCTTTATTATCACCAGCACCACCAACACCTAACAATGTCATGTCGTTTAAAATAGCTGCTGAAGCGAAAATACCTAAATCACGACCAGCTTTAATAGTACCCCATGAAGCATCACCGAACGTTAAGAATGCTTGACGGTTTTCTTGACCAGCAGAACTTAAAGAGTTACGTGATGAAGCACCTGGTTGAATGCTGATGGTGAAACCAACATCTAAATCGTTTTGGCGTGTTTTACCAGAAACAGATAAGTAGTTAGGTAACAAACCAGTCGTAATCGTAGTTTGTGTATCTTCACCAGCACTGTTTTTACCGAAAGTTAACGCACCAGCTGAGCCAGATGCGTTTGGTTTTGAGGTGTTTTCACCTTTGTTGTAGCTATAGTATGCGTTTACAACGCCACCGATGTCTAATGTCCAATCGCCAGCTGGGATTGAAATACCAGCGTTAGCGCTTGAAGCTGCAGCTAATAAAGCTGAAGCAACTGCTAATTTAATTGTGTTATTCATATAAATCTCCTAAAAGGTTAT
>JAKPIR010000151.1 GCA_029549705.1 Pseudomonadota bacterium
AAAAGGCACAGAAGTGCACTTTTTGGCTTCTGTTGAAACCTTTGTGTTAGTGGAATATCACTTTGATTTGTTAGCAAAACGTATTCGCGAACTATCATTTTTAAATTACGGCGTCAAAATTGAGTTGATAGACCAACGCACAGGAAAATCTGAAAATTTTGCCCATGCAGGCGGCATAAAAGGCTTTGTAGAATATATCAACCGCACTAAAACCGTGCTGCACCCTAAAACTTTCTATGCCAAAGGTGAAAAAGACGGCATGACGGTAGAGGTGGCCATGCAGTGGAACGACAGCTACTCTGAGACCGTACAATGCTTCACCAATAATATTCCGCAGCGCGATGGCGGCACGCACTTAACTGGCCTACGCACCGCCATGACGCGCACGCTCAACCAATACATTGAGCAAACAGAAATGGCGAAAAAAGCCAAAGTGGATACCACCGGAGACGACATGCGTGAAGGGATTACTTGTGTACTCTCTGTTAAAGTGCCAGACCCAAAATTTTCATCCCAAACCAAAGATAAACTGGTATCAAGTGAAGTGCAGCCCGTGGTTTCTGAAGTGGTTTCTGCTAAGCTGGCCGAGTTTTTACAAGAAAACCCAGCCGATGCCAAAATCATATGCGGCAAAATTGTTGATGCCGCACGCGCGCGAGAAGCCGCACGAAAAGCGCGCGAAATCACCCGCCGCAAAGGCGTGATGGATACATTAGGCTTGCCAGGAAAGCTCGCCGATTGCCAAGAAAAAGACCCCGCCTTGTGTGAAATTTACTTGGTCGAGGGTGACTCCGCAGGCGGCTCAGCCAAACAAGGGCGCGACCGTAAAAACCAAGCCATTTTGCCGCTCAAAGGTAAAATTTTAAACGTTGAAAAAGCCCGTTTTGATAAGTTACTCGGCAGCCAAGAAATTGCCACGCTCATTACTGCGCTGGGCACCAGCATCGGCAAGGCCGATTTTAACGTAGAAAAATTACGCTACCACCGCATTATCATCATGACCGATGCGGACGTGGACGGCGCACATATTCGCACGCTGCTGCTCACCTTCTTCTACCGCCAAATGACCGAGCTAGTCGAGCGCGGCCATATTTATATTGCCCAACCACCACTTTATAAAGTCAAACAAGGGCGGGATGAACGCTACTTAAAAGACCAACAAGAGCTGGATATTTACTTGCTCAACTCTGCCCTAAAAGGTGCAGAGCTAGATACTAAAACCGATGCTGGCGTGCTGACAGATAAACCACTTTCAGAAATCGCCCAACAAGTGGTGCTGACTGAGGCCGTAATTCGCCGTATTGCCGCGCATTATGATGAAAGCGTGTTACGGGCAATTCAAGATACAGGCGAAATTAACCTTAGTAACGAGCTAAACGCCAACCGCGTAGCCGAAAAACTACGCCCCATTTTAGGCGCGATCGGCAGTGAAGTGATTGTGGCGTTTGATGCAGAAACCAGCACCTACCGCCTAGAAGTGAACAAATATGTGCATGGCAACTTGCAAAGCTGCGTGATAGATGCAGAATTTTTAAGCAGCGGCGATTACCGCCAAATACTCAAAACATCTACCATGCTGCAAGGCCTAGTAGGAGCGGGCGCGGTGATTAAGCGCAATGAAAAAGAGCAAACAGTTGCCACCTTTAAACAAGCGCTTGATTGGCTACAAAATGAGGCCAAAGCCACACTGAATATTCAACGCTACAAAGGCTTGGGCGAAATGAACCCCGAACAACTGTGGGAAACCACCATGGACCCCAAAGTGCGCCGCTTATTAAAAGTGCAAATTGATGACGCCATTGCCGCCGATGAAATTTTCACTACACTGATGGGCGATAATGTAGAGCCGCGTAGGGCGTTTATTGAGGGCAATGCTTTAAATGTAGGGTCTTTGGATATTTAAGAAATTAGCTTTGCCCTAATATTAGAAGACTCAAAACAGTGAACGACTCAAAAGAGTAGCGTTTCAGATAGTGAGTGAATCGACGTAACGATATGAGGGCAATGAAATGTCAAACCTAATTTTGTTGGGTACGCGTAAGGGCACAGTAATATTCGATCGCATCAACGCTAAATGGCGTCCTCGCCCTATCTCGCACGCTGGTATTCCTGTTTGTTACGCCGCGCGAGATCCGCGCGATGGCACGTTGTGGGCTTCACTTGATCATGGTCATTGGGGCCCAAAGCTGTCACGTTCACGCGATGGCGGGGCAACTTGGCAAGATGTGTCAGTCAAATACCCAAAAGGCGCGCTATATTGTTAAATATTTGCCCACCCCAGATTTTGACCCCGCCGCGCCCGCCGCCCAACCGGAATATGCCAATGCAACGATGCTTAAAATCTGGAACATTAGCTTTGGCAATGCCAGTCAGCCTGGCAGGCTTTATGCTGGCACAATCCCCGGTGGTTTATTTGTCAGCGATGACGGCGGTGATCGTTGGGAACTCAACCGACCATTGTGGAATCATGAAAGCCGCGGCGGTGATTTGTTCGCGGGTGATGCGACCACTGAAAACCGTTGGTTTGGCACACCCGCCAGCATCGATTATGGTGTGTTTGAACCTGGCATTCATTCCATTATTGTTGACCCGAAAAATTCGGATCATCTTCTAGTCGCCGTATCCTCCGCAGGCGTTATCGAATCCACCGATGGCGGCCGCACTTGGGCAGCACGTAATCGCGGCATGTTGAATGATTACATGCCCAACCCAGAAGCAGAATGGGGTCACGACCCGCATTTTGTGACCAGTTGCGTGAGTCAGCCAAACCATGTTTGGCAGCAAAATCACTGCGGCGTGTTTTACAGTGATAATCGTGCGCAAAGCTGGAAAAAAGTCAGTATGCCAGAAGTTGGCGTGCATTTTGGCTTCCCCATCGCGGTGGATGCTAACGACGGACGCACCGCGTGGGTAGTGCCAGCGCGCGCGGACGCAGAACGCATGGCCATTGATGGCGGCTTGTTTGTGGGGCGAACAACCGATGGCGGGCAATCATGGCAAGTTTTTCGCAAAGGCTTGCCACAAGAAAACGCCTATGATGTTGTGCTAAGGCATGGGCTTGATGTTTCGGGCGATTATTTATGTTTTGGCAGCACGACGGGCAATGTTTACTTGTCAGAAGACCGAGGCGAAACATGGCAATGCTTGGGTAATAATTTACCGCCAATTTATTCGGTGCGCTTTGGCTAAACACCATGCCAAATGTGAAAATGACGCAGCATCTTTTTCGCTATTTTCCGCAATTAGCGAACCGGACAATTACCGTGCCAGCAGGCTCAGTGGCAGATATTGTGCGTGCCATCAACGAAATGGCCCCGGGCTTTACCGATTACGTGCTTGACGAACAAGGTGCGCTACGGCGGCACGTGAATCTGAGTATCAATGACAGTCTCGTGATTGATAAAAAAACACTTTCTGATTGCGTGCCAGATGATGGTACTGTTTATATTTTCCAAGCCTTGAGTGGAGGATAGACATGTTGAGAAAAAACAAAAAAAGCGCTCAGTTAGAGCGCCTTTTTTATGCATAAATTTAGCAAAAAATATTTCTAGACTTAACCGAAATCATATCAACCCTTTTTAATGCTCTGGAAGCCTTGTAAATAAAGGCTTCCAGAGCATAATTTTTTTCTCGGGCGAAAACACATCCTATTTGATAAAAAAATGACTATGAAATTTGCTTATTTTTTCGGCTAGAAAGTATGCTCAATAACATGCTGATACCCAGCACAGAAATGACCACGGCAAGTGAAATGGCCACGGGGATTTTGTACCATTCAACAATCAGCATTTTGGTGCCAACAAAAATGAGTACAACGGCTAAGCCATATTTCAGCAGGTGAAAGCGATCTGCCATGTCGGCAAGTAAAAAGTACAAGGCACGTAAACCAAGAATAGCGAAAATATTCGAGGTAAAGACGATGAAAGGGTCGTTCGTCACCGCGAAAATAGCGGGGATGCTATCGAGCGCAAAAATCACATCAGAAAATTCAATCAGCACCAGCACTAAAAACATGGGTGTGAACCAGCGCACGCCGTTTTGCATCACCCAGAATTTGTCACCGTGATAGCCATCGGTTATACGAAAATGATTGCGTAGCCAATTTAACAGCGGATTTTTGGCAAGATCCGGCTCATGCTCGGCAAAAATAAACATTTTTATGCCGGTGATGAATAAAAACGCACCAAATACATACAACACCCAATGAAACTGTGCAATCAGCCATGCGCCAACCAATATCATTAAGGCGCGTAAAATAATGGCTCCCAGCACGCCGTAGATGAGAATGCGTTTTTGAAATTCAAGTGGAACGGCAAAGTAGCTAAAAATCATAACAAAGACAAAAATGTTATCCATCGCCAGTGTTTTTTCAAGCAGGTAGCCGGTGAGATATTCCATGGCCTTGGTATTCGCTATTTCACGCCCAGCTGTGTGGTCGAGCCAGCCCCATAACAGGCCGCCAAACAGCATCGCCAGGGCAAACCAAATAACAGACCACACCAGTGCTTCTTTAGCACCGACTTTATGCGCGCCTTTGCGGCCTAGCGCAAACATATCCACACCCAGCATGGCAATCACAAATAGGGTAAAACCTGCCCACATCCACCATGTGCTAATTGATTGTAATTCGTTCATTCAACTTCCTTCAGAGATTCATTTTCCGGCATAGCTTCATCTTGCAAATGTGTGACCCATTCACGCCAAACCGCCCAAATTACGGCCAGAATAATCGGCCCAATAAATAAGCCGACCAAGCCAAAGGCGAGCAGTCCACCTAATACGCCAAACAACACAAACAAAAATGGGATGGGACTGACGCTACTAATAAAAATGGGGCGCAAAAAATTATCCAGCTGGCTCACCACAATGGCACCCCAAAGCCAAACGCCAATGGCCGCCCCAGTTTCACCTTGCATAAAAAGCAATAAGCCTGCCGTGCCCCAGGCAATGGGAGTACAAAAGGGTATGAGCGCCAGCAACATGGTGAGTAAGCCAAACATCACGGGCGATGACAAACCAGCAACCCAATAGCCCAACCCGGCAACAAAGCCCTGCACAAACGCCGTTAAGAAAATGCCGTACACCACGGCCCGCGTGGTGCTACCCACTGCCTGCAGATAGCCATGGATTTGCTGACCGATAAAACGCTCCAATACGTGACGAAGCTCACGTAAAATACGCGCACCGTCACGAAAGAAGAAAAATAAAATCACAATCACAAACACGAGTTTTGCAAAATTTCTGCCAACGCCACCAACGATGCTGGTCACATTATTGGCATTGGTCGCGAGCCATGTTTTAATGACGTGCGATAAACCCGCCGGACTGCTGCTCAGGTAGGCTTGTTGTTGTGCAAGCCATTCACCTAACCAAGGAATATTGAGTAAGGATTCTGGCACGGGTGGCGGATGTGTGAGCAAGTTTTGTAACGCCGGAAAAGAATTGCTTAGCTCTTGCTGCGCCACCCAAACTAACCACACCAAAGGCAACAAGAGCGTGAGCGCTGCCAATGCGGTCGTAATACTGGCAGCAAGTGTATCGCGTTGCCGGCACCAGACACGAATGCTGGTGGCCACAGGCCACGCCACGTAAGCGATGATGCCAGCCCAGGCGATTGGCGCAAAAAAAGGGGCAACCACCATAAACGCCAGCACTGCTAAACCGGCAAGTGCAAGCCAAGGCACAATACGCTGACTCAGTTTGACCGTGCTTTTCATGTTATCTCGGTTGTCCACAACGTTTCCATTATCAGCCGGCAATGATTACGCCTGATTTTTTAGTGCCGCAATACGGTCATCTAAGCTCGGGTGTGTGGTAAATAGCTTTTTAAGGCCACTTCCCACGCCGCCAGAGATGCCTGAGGCCGCCATTTGTTCTGGTAATGCAGAAGGCGTGTGCTCATTTTTTAGGCGCTCAAGTGCTGCAATCATTTTCTTCGCGCTGGAGAGTTTGGCAGCGCCGGCGTCCGCCCTAAACTCGCGTTGACGTGAGAACCACATCACGATGATAGAAGCCAAAATGCCCAACACAAATTGCGCAATCATCATGGTGATGAAAAAGGCAGGGCCTGTACCGCGCTCGGTTTTAAAGACCACTTTATCCACCACATAACCAATCACGCGCGATAAAAACATCACAAAAGTATTCACCACGCCTTGAATGAGGGTGAGAGTGACCATATCGCCATTGGCAATGTGCGAGACTTCATGCGCAAGCACTGCTTCAGCTTCGTCTTTAGTCATGCTATTGAGTAAGCCAGAAGAAACCGCAACCAGAGAGCTGTTTTTGGTCATGCCCGTTGCAAAAGCGTTGACTTCAGGCGAATCAAAAATAGCGACCTCTGGCATTTTAATACCCACCATATCCGCTTGTGCACGCACGGTTTTAATCAACCATGTTTCGGTAGGTGTGCGCGGCTCTTCAATCACTACCGCCCCAGACATGCGCTTGGCAGACCACTTAGACATGGCGAGTGAAATAAACGCACCGCCAAAGCCCATAATGGCTGAAAACACCAATAAATTGCGTAAATCCAAGCCGTTTTCATTCAGATAAGGCTCAACACCCAACAAACGCATGGTGATAGATAACACCAGCATAATGGCAATATTGGTCGCTAAAAAATAAAAAATACGTTTCATGACAAACTCCAAAAAGTTATAAAAAATGATTCAGCTTAGGCCATAGAGGATGACACAAATTCGCGCGAACGTTCTAACCTTCTTACCAGAGTACGCGCACAACGCTCGCTGGCGCGGTCAATCGCCAGATATAAATCAGCTTCGGTGTCTTCAATGACAATATTACTTTGCCCCACTAATGTGAGATTGATTTTACAGCGTTTATCAATACCACCGCGTGGGCCGTTAATATCGGCAAGGTGGACGCTAACGTGGGTAATTTGCTGATCATTACGGTCTAGCGCAAATTGCAGGCGCTGCGTCGTGTAACTGCGAATGCCCTCGGTGAGGGTAAAACCGTTCGTTTGAATATCAAGTTGCATATCATGCTCCTTCTAGTAAATTAAAACAGACTACATTCAAAGTGTTTGCATACTAGCGCAGTTAACACTTCGTAAAAATAAAGCTTATACTGATAAAATGTTCGGTAAAAACTGATGATTGGTGAACGATGGTCAATTACAAACAACTCCATTATTTTTGGCAAGTCGCTCGCGCAGGTAGCATTGCGCGAGCGAGTGAGCAACTCGACTTAACGCCACAAACTCTCAGCGGCCAAATTGGACTGCTGGAAGCGTCGCTCAATACCGTGTTATTTCGCCGTGTTGGACGCGGTTTAGAGCTCACAGAAGCTGGAAGGCTAGCGCTCTCGTATGCGGACGAGATTTTTGAAGTGGGTGCAGAAATGGAACAGGCCTTAACCAGCGGCGAAATAAAACACCTGATGCCGTTTAAAGTAGGCATAGCCGATGTAATGCCGAAATCGATTGTTTATAAGTTGCTCGCCCCCGCAATGACGCTGGAAACCGCAATCAAAATTGTCTGTAAAGAAGACCGATTAGAACGATTACTGGGAGACTTGGCAATCCACCGATTAGACTTGGTGTTGTCTGACCGCCCGATGCCATCAGACATCAATATCAAAGGCTTTAGTCATCAGTTGGTGGCCTGCGGCGTGAGTTTTTTTGCAACGCCATCGTTGGCCAAACATTATG
>JAKPIR010000184.1 GCA_029549705.1 Pseudomonadota bacterium
CGCCTAAGGTTGCGAAAAAAAATACTAAAATTGTTTTTTTGAATGTCATTTTTGTTTACCTAAAATGTTGCTTTTTTTGTTGCACCAACCACCACATCCACGTCATACCAGCGTAGGCTGGTATCCAGACCACGTCCAAAATACTGATCAATAGCACTAAAGCCAACGAGCTGAATATTGCGACTAAAATGCTCGCAATATTTATTTTTTTAACTATTCGTGACTGCCAACTTGCCTGGATTCCAGCCTACGCTGGAATGACGCGTGATGAAGTATTTATTCACTGCGCACGCCTAATTTTTTTGTCCGTATCTTTCACCAAATTTTGCGCTAATTGCCGCGCCGTTGCTTCTATCAAGGCTTCATCACCCCCACTAGGGTGAAAACGTAACGCCAAGTGCAAATACTCATGCCATAGCGTGATTCTGTCGTTTTCACTGCGCCAATCGCGCACAAACATGCTCATAGTTTGCTGGTCTGAGTACGGATTCCCGTAATCTAACTGGCAAATTTTTAAGCCTTGCACTGGCTCAAAACCCGCGATATTGCGCACGCTACGCTGTATCTCCGCGCTATTTTGTTGCACATATTGCTCGGCTTGCGGCAAGCGTTGGCATTGTTGCGCTTGCCCATTTAGTCGCCAACTTGCATTCGGGTACGCTTCATGCAACATCGCCAAATAGCTATCACCAAGCTCACCACGTTTTACCGCCGCTTGCCAATTAAGTGTGTTGGCGGCCGATTGATTTTGGTGATAATAAATCGGGCTGCCCGTCAACGTTAAATCTTCGGTCATCGCCGCCACAGTTTTTGCCGCCGCGCTGGCTGGGTTGGGCGATACTCGTTGCGTGCGGCTATCATCATCTATTTGCCAACAGCCTTGGTGAAACCGCGCATTTTGAAACACATAACTGCGCGCTGCGATGCTTAAGGCCTTTGCCGCTTCAGTTTGCCTCGCATCGGCTTCTCTATCCACTACTCGCGCTACATATTCTTGCAGGCCTAATTTGCCCCATATTTGCGGCTTGCCTTGGCTATTTACCAGCGATAATTCGCCATTGCTTTGTATTGGCAAGGCATTGCCGTTGCTAAACTTTACTGCATATTGCCCGCGAAGCGTGCCGCTATTCACCCGCGCTTTTGGCTGGCCAACCATGCTAATTTTAGCTATCGGATAACGCTTAAAATAATGCACCGCCACGCAGGCTTCATCAAACTTGTGCTGCGTATGTTCGCATATTGGCAAACGCTGCACTAAGGTTGGCGCGGCTTTTAGCAAAACTTCACGGCTACTGCCTGTACCGCCCAGCCAAAATACCGTACCATCGGCCAACCACCCTGCACCACCACCAAAATACGCACCTGCATATTGCGGATGTTGCCAAGTAAAAGTTTTAAAACGATACGCGCCACCTAAACTAGGTAAAACGCCACTCCATTGTGGCTGCAACAATCGCCCTAACAACGCTTGCCGACTTTGCGCCACGCTATTGGGCGACAACCCTTGCAAAGCCGTTAAAATAGCTTGCACGCTACTTTGCGTTTGAGGCTGCATATTGTTTAAATGATGCAACCACGCCACTTCTGGCACTTGCTTTTGCCAATATTGCTGCCATTTTTTTGCATCAACATTTAAGCGTTGTGGTGCAAAATAGGCCCCGCAAGAGCGCGCCAAAGCCACATCGCGCGTAATTTTTTCATCTTGGCTACAACAATATTCATCACCCACGGCGGCCGCTTTGCCTGCGCGGCACTGGTAAGGTTTGTCTGGCAAGCCGTTATCGATACTGTAGTTGTACACAAACAACTTCCATAAACTACCTAGCGGCACTTTGGGGGGGGCGGTTTTTGCGTCCCCTGCCAACCATTGCATTGTACTCAGTTGCGAGTTTTGGCTAGCTAACCACCAGTCATTTCGCCAATCTTGACGTGATTGTTCTGCAAAAGCTTGTTGACCACAAGCCAGCAAACACAACCCAAGCAAAACCCCTAAACACATTTATTTAACCGTGATGCTTTTTCTTGCATTACTTTCTAGCACAATCGCATCGGGACTATACATATTGTAGGCGCGCGCCGGCGGCAGCACATATTTACCACGCTGGCTAAAGCGGATTAAATGCTGCACCACAACCTCCTTATCCACATCGCCCACGGGCACGGCGTAACGCCCAGATAAATCTTGAAAGTTCGCTTTCGGCATATCAGTATTACCCACTTTGATGCCCCAAGTGCCAGATTCCACCTGCGCACCCGCGGGCAACGCGGCTTCAATCACCACATAGCGCATGGGTTTGCTAGGCGTAAAAGTAAGCGTTTCCACATAAAGTGCATCTGTTTTCACCGGCTCATCTTGGTCTATCGCGCTCTCGGAAAAGGTGCCGTCTTTTTGACGTTCAATCTTCATCAAGCCGCGCTCTAGCTTGCCTGCCAGTGTGCTTTTGCTTGGTGCGGTACTGCTGTCATAGCTCACTACCGCATTAAACATGGTGGTCATCGGCTCATGTAAAGCTTTATCAGTCGCTGAACCTGTCCATTGATAAACGCTATCAGCCGTGTTAGTTGGCTTGGCTATCCACGGTTTGGACATTGGCGTGACTATCGCTTTACCTGCGCTACCATCGCCCTTGCTCGCATCCACCCAAGTGAGCATGAGTGAGCGATCTATGGTGGCCGCATCGCTACTTGCAAGCGATAACAACACTTCTATATCGGCTTTTTCATGGCCTGTGTTGTGCAGTAACGCTTTGGCGACTAGGCTGTTTTGCATTTTTACACGCTCCACCGCATCACTGACCTTTTCGTTGAAGCCCTCTACGCTGGATTTCAAAAGCTTGCTGGTCAGCACAATAGCTAAATCGCGCGTCTGGCTGGTTTCATCACTCAGTACCCAGCTATCACGCTGAGCATATTTACCCGCACTGGCCGCCCCATCTTTAGTTAATTCTGTGGCCAAATTGGTCACCATCGATTGCGTAGGCAGGCCAATTTGCGTCATCCAATCCAGCATCAAGGCACGTTGCCACACAGGCTGCTCAAAGCCACTTTCGCTATAAAGTTTGGTGAGCCTATCCCAATGCTCAGCAGGTAAATCCAGCTTAAGGGCTTGTGCGGTGCGCCAATCGGCATAATAGGCGTATGTAGTGATAAAGGGATCTACCGTCATGTCTTGCCCCCACCAGCCAAAGTGCGCATCAGGCCCTGCCATGCTGGCTAAACGCAAACGATTGGTGTAGAGCTGACGTGCCATATTGGTTCGGCGCGGGTCATCTTCACCCAAAGCTTGATACGCCAAGGCGAGCGGAATCAAGCGGCTAGACGTTTGCTCAACACACCCGTAAGGGTATTCGCTCAAGTCATCCACTACGCGGTAAAAAGCCGCACGTGGGTCGTCCATCCAGCGCAAGCTGATATTGCTTGCATCGGCAGGCAAGCCTAAAGCCAGCTTGCCCTCAACGGGTGAAACCAACTTGTTGTAGCGCGTTTGCCAGCCATCTGATTTACTGTTTAAGTTCACGGCTAAGCTATCTTGCACTTTGTTGTTTTGCGTGAGCGTCATGGTCACTTCGCCACTTTGCACGCCTTTGCGTGGCACTTCCATAAAATTAATGCCAGGGTTCAGCGTGATATCTTCTTCTTGCTCCAATGCGCCTTTGAGCGACACATGCACTTTTTGTGCTTGATTGGTTTGGTTGAATATCGCAACATTGCCCGAAGCCGTATCATTTTTGCGCAGCCATGTCGGGCTAGTCCATTTAAAATAAAAATCTTTATAGCTTAAGATATCACCTCTGCTTTGCCCCACTACGCCGTCAGATGTCATGGCGCGTGCGGTCATCCGCCAACGGGTGAGCGAATCGGGCATTTTAAAAGTCACTTCAGCATGACCATTGGCATCGGTGGTGATTTTCGGTGCCCACAACGCCGTATCCACATCATCACGGCGCGGACGCTCTAGCACTTTAGTAGCGCGCTCATGCGTGTTGTGCGATGTAGGTGCTTTACCCAATTGGTTGGTCGATAAATCATAACCAATAAACGATTGGCTATATTGCATGCGCACATTATTGCGCCTTGGGTGGTAGAAAAAGTCATGAATATTTGGCGCAATTTCGGGTTGCAGCACGTAAATCATTTCATCTACCACTCCCAAAGTTACTTGCGCGGACGTGGCTTTATTGGTTTTGCCATCGGCAGAGAGTACCGAAGTATCGATAGACAACTTCACCGTGTCGCCAGGCGCATATTGTTTTTTGTCGGCAGTGACTTTTACGCTCACTTTTGGGCTGCTGACCAAAATGCCGGCGTTTTCAAACACAAATTCGTTGTTGCGTACATAAGCCACTGAGAAGGTTACATTCGGTGCAAATGTATCTGTCACAGGCACACTGACACGCCATTGTTGCGGCGCTACTTTAGTGGTTTTAAGCCACGCTTGCGGCGCATTCAGCAAGCTGGTTTTATCGATATTATCGCGCTCCAAGGTCAGCAAGGCATGTTCAATCGGCTCTGAAAAGCTCACTAAAGCACTCGCGGTTTCGCCCACTTGGTAGCTGGTTTTATCCCACACCACTTCAATATGGCCGACAGGCACTTTTAAATCTGCCCCACTTACCCAATGGCTAATTGCGCCCAGTAGCGTGCCATCTTCCGCCAACACGCTCACCGTGTAAGAGCCTGATTTTGCAAACTTCACATCAAAACCTTTGCTGGCATCGTCCAATTTGCCGTCATCTTGGCT
>JAKPIR010000200.1 GCA_029549705.1 Pseudomonadota bacterium
TCCACTTTGGCGGTGGTGGGCCGTTACGTACTCACGCCGAGAATTTTTGACTGTCTAGAAAAGGTCAAACCTGGCAAAGGCGGTGAAATTCAGCTCACCGATGGTATTTCGGATTTGATGCAGTTTGAAGATATTTTGGCCTACCGTTTTGCCGGTACACGTTATGACTGCGGTAGCAAATTAGGCTTTATGAAAGCTAACGTAGAATTGGCTTTAAAACATCCTGAAATTAGCAAAGACTTTGCGGAATATTTAAAGCAATTGCTCAATAAATAAAAACAACCTTTTGTGCATGTCTGTGAGCCTTTATTTACAAGGCTCGCAGGGCAGTAAATTTTTCTAGTGCGCTCGTCATTACATTTGAGAAAAAATGCCTCTATTGTTTGCAACATCATCTTGGCTGTAAAATGAATTTTTTGCATGCCAAGTTAGTTTGATAAAGGGATTGAAACACGATGTTGCAAGCTCGAAATCCACAACTTCTTTTGGCGCAAGCGCAACAACTGCATTCACAAGCGGCGGTTGAAACATCTATTGCACGTTTAAGTCAGGAAATTTCTACTCAATTGGCAGAGCGTTGCCCAATCGTCATCTGCGTGATGGGCGGCGGCATTGTGTTTGCGGGCCAATTACTTACACAACTGAATTTTCCACTAGAAATTGATTATGTACACGCAAGCCGCTATGAAAATGAAACCAGTGGTAAAACGCTGATTTGGAAGGCGCTGCCAAAGTCAGATTTGACTGGCCGCACCGTGCTTTTGGTCGATGATATTCTGGATGAGGGGATTACCCTGTTGGAAATTCAGGAAAAATGTTTGGCGATGGGGGCAAAGGAAGTTTATTGCGCAGTATTAGTTGAAAAAAACCTGAATAAACCTAAGCCGATTCAAGCACATTTTGTTGGCTTAGAAGTACCCAATCTATATGTCTTTGGTTACGGAATGGATGTGTATGGCTGGTGGCGTAACCTGCCCGCAATTTATGCGCTAAACCCCATCAACTGCTAATATTTTCATGTTTTACCAATCTTCAATTACTCGTTTTTATGCGTAGTCAGCATAACTTATTGATATTCAATCGTTTATTTCTGTTAAATTTAGTTAAATATAGATTATTTTTGTAATGATGCGTAAAATCAAACTTACGCGATAAAAACAAAAATTTCATGGAAATTGACAACATACTGGTAGAGAAAATATTTTCGGCGATTCGGTCTTCTTATAAGATTGATAAGCACGTTGATTTTTTTGTATGGCTACAAGGTGCAGTAAGAGAAGTCCTGCCCCACGATATGTTGTTAGCCTGCTGGGGTGAATTTGATGAAAAGCAAAAGCGGGCAGCCCTAAATTACGATGTGGCCTCCAACATTAGCAATGTGCGCACACAGCTGATTATTGATGCATCTAAAAAAATTGACGTTTTCATGCATCACTTGCATGTGCTATGGCTGAATAACAACCAGCGCTGGTTTGTGAGAAATCACCTCAATACACCAAATGAGATGGATGCAATTCACGCCAACTTTCCTACTGAGCTCGCACAATTTAACTCTTTGCTCGTGTATGGCGTGAGCGATGTGCGCGGTAACAACGAATGCCTTTATGTGTTTTTTAGTCAGGAAAACACTTTTAATGTGCAAGATTCTGTCATGGGGCTTGTTATGCCGCACATTGATAGCGTACTCAGAAAGATTCAGCATCTTGAGCCCGTTGAGGTGGTTGAAGCGCTCAATATGAACGCAGAAGTTACGGTAGACTTGAGTGACCGAGAGCAAGAAATTCTGAAGTGGGTGCGCGCAGGTAAAACCAATCAGGAAATTGGCGACATTCTATTTATCAGTCAAAATACCGTCAAAAGTCATTTAAAGCGAATTTTTAACAAGCTGAATGTCACTACGCGCGCGCAGGCTGTGGGTAAAATTCTCAATTAAAATCGGTGCTGTTGTGCATCATTTTTTGCACAAAAATTACGCTAATATTGCCCGATGATTTTTTGATGCCCTGCGAGCCTTGTAAATAAAGGCTCGCAGGGCATCAAAAAAGGTTTACTCTAAATTAAAGCGATTTAATTCATTTTTTCTGCTTTTCACCAATATGGGTTTCACCACGCTTCTTCGCTAACTGCACCTGTTTTTGTCGCTCCATCAGCGCGGCGCGTTTTTCGGCGGATATTTTGTCATAGCAGTGTGGGCATGAAATGCCTGCAACATATTGTGGGCTTTGCAACTCTTCATTTGAAAGCGGCATGCGGCAGGCATAGCATTGATCGTAATTGCCAACCGCCAGGCCATGCTTTACGCCCACGCGCTGGTCAAACACAAAGCATTCGCCTTGCCAGAGGCTTTCTTCTTCTGGCACTGTTTCCAAGTATTTTAAAATGCCGCCTTGCAGGTGATAGACTTCTTCAAAGCCTTGCGCCATCATAAATGAAGAGGCTTTTTCACAGCGTATGCCGCCCGTGCAAAACATCGCGACCTTTTTATTTTTAGTTTTATCTAAGTTCTTGGCGACAAATTCAGGAAACTCTCGAAATGTGGTAGTTTTAGGGTCAACCGCGTTTTTAAATGTACCAATGTGTACTTCGTAATCATTGCGCGTATCGAGCAAAATCACGTCTGGGTCGCTGATGAGTGCGTTCCAGTCTTGCGGCTTCACATAAGTGCCAACCTGTTTGGTTGGGCTGACACTAGGCACACCCATGGTGACGATTTCTTTTTTGAGTTTGACCTTCATGCGGTAAAACGGATGTTCATCGGCGTAAGACTCTTTATGTTCCAAATCGGCGAAGCGTTGCTGAAATAAGGCATCATGTTTGAGATAGTGGAGCACTTGCTGAATGTCTTCTGCTAAGCCTGCAATGGTGCCGTTGATGCCTTCTTCAGCCAGCAGTAGCGTGCCCTTGATGTGATGTTGCTGACATTTTGCCAGTATCGGGGCCTGCAAAGCCTGATAATCCGGCAGGCTGACGAATTTATATAAGGCTGCAGTGAGGTATTGGGGCATGAAAAACAAACTTTAGGTTGAAAGCGCACATTTTACCACCCGGCACTTTGCGGCTTGCAATTATCTTGATGAAAAAACCAGAATTTCGCCACGCCCGTTACTTGCCAAATCGCCGGCATAGCGTTGCACCCGATGCGTTTGGATGTTGTTAAACCGAGTGGGAAGCGTTGTGAATGCGCGAAATAGCAATGCCAAAAAGGGCAGGGTGTGCGTGCCGCAATCTTGCATGGTGGCAAGTAGGTTTGGGGTTTGCGTTAACAAAATCGTACCGCGCTTCATGGCAAAGCCGACATGTGTGCCTGCGGTGCCGTAGACACCTATAGTGCCAGCAATCATGCGGCTTGCACAGTAATCGGCTGCGTTGCCATCAACCAAAATGAGGCCGCGGCGCATTTGGTCACCAAGGCGATCTTTAACGTTGCCTTTTACGATGATGGTGCCGCCTTGCATGTTGGCACCAAGAAAATCTCCGCAATCACCATTCACCACAATGGTGCCTTTAGTCATTTGGTGGCCGATAAAATTAAGTTGTGCCGTAGCATTGTTGAAATGAACCGTTTGCGTATCACTGCCAGAAACTTCAAAAAAATCAGCGACTTTCGGGGCATTTTTTTGTGATGAAAGCGGGATATTTTCAATTTCAGTAATGGTTAAATTCGCCAGAAGATTGGGTATGAGCTGCCGACAATCCAGTTTGAATATTGGCGAATTTTTTAACGTAAACGTCAGTGCGCTCATGATGTTTGTATGCTCAAAATATCATGTAACTTAAATAGATGCGGGCCTAATTTCCCACCATAATTGCCAGCAGAAATGCGTTTTACGCCACAATCTGCGCCCAAATTACAAATCGCTTGAATACCTACCCGCATTGCGTCCGCAATATCTTCAAACTTTAGGCCATCAATCACAATTTCCATCACGCTTTCAATGTCATCGCTAAGTTCAGTTTGAACTAAGCCTTTTAATGTGGGGCAAAAGGCATCGTTCGTCGAGGCAAACATTTTAGGGTATTTACTGCCAACTTTTGAGCCGCTACGCACCACGCCGCCCGGAAAAGGCATAATAACATTGGGTATTTTTTTCATGGCCTCAACGGCTACTTCAGCGGCTGCAAGTGCCGCGGGCTGAGAAGTGGCTAAAATAAGAAAGTTTCCGCCACCGATGGCACGCACCATGCCAGTGGTTTCTTGGGTGAGAAACTCGCCATCCATCACAGGAATGCGCCAGTAACGAATACCATGGATGAGTTTGGAAGTTTGATAACCATCGCCAAAATAGCGTAAGTGTTTGCCTAAGCTGATGTGATCTTCACTGGTAATGCCTGCAAATGCCGCGGCTGTGGGGCAGGTGAGGATGCATTGCCCCATGCGCGTTTCAAGCTGTTGCATCAAGACTTTGCTGCCCATGGCAAACATGAGCACGCTCACGCCAGCGCGACCATCGGGCGTTTCATCAGTATTTAATTCACGCTCAATACCAGCTTCTACACCACAACCAATCACGCTGGTGGCAAAGCCTGTCATAGCATTCGCCGCATGGTATGCCCATTTAAGGTTAAGTGCGGTGATAATAATCCTTGTGCCGCGCATATTAAATGCTTCAGCAAAGGTATCATCAATTTGTATGCCGTTGATTAAC
>JAKPIR010000047.1 GCA_029549705.1 Pseudomonadota bacterium
TTTAAACTTAGTTACCTATTTAAGCTTGGTTAAATACTCTTGAAGCGCGAATATCCGCTTCAGTAATGGTTGATAAATCAGCAATACTCGCATTCACTTTTGCGTTTGATACCATTTCAAATACCCGGTTGGCATGGCGCAATCTGGCGCGGTCTAGCGCATTTCTAATCGAGCGGGCATTGGCAAAATGAGGCTGTGTTTGCCTGTGCGCGATGTATTCTTGCATGGCAATAGTGGCATTTTCATCCAGTTGATAGTGCATATCACCCACCATTTTTTGCGCAATTGCTAACAACTCCATTTGCCCGTAATCAGGAAAATCAATATGGTGCGCAATGCGTGACGACATGCCAGGGTTAGACTGAAAAAACGTATCCATACGGTCTTTATAACCAGCTAAAATCACCACCAAATCATCGCGGTTGTTTTCCATCACTTGCAACAAAATCTCAATGGCCTCTTGCCCGTAGTCGCGCTCATTTTCAGGGCGATATAAGTAATACGCTTCATCAATAAACAACACGCCACCCATGGCTTTTTTAAGGACATCTTTGGTTTTAGGTGCGGTATGGCCAATATACTGCCCAACCAAGTCATCACGCGTCACACTCACCACATGCTCTTTGCGCACATAGCCTAACCGATGCAGCATTTGCGCCATGCGCAAGGCCACCGTGGTTTTGCCTGTGCCAGGGTTGCCCGTAAAACACATGTGCAAGTTGGGTTGCGCGCTTTCAATGCCTAACTGCAAACGTGCCCGCGATACCACTAAAAAAGCGGCAATTTCTTTAATTCGCTGTTTAACAGGTGCAAGGCCAATCAAATCTTGATCGAGCTTTTCTAGTACTTCAGCAATGTTGGCATCGTGCAAAATTTGCTGCAAATCAACGCTGGCCGATGGCACGCTGTTAGCCACAGGTACACCCATCAGGCGTATCAGTGCTGTAAGCGCTGGTGGTGTAGCGCACCATGCGGCCTTCGCTTTCTTGGCGCACGAGCTTAAAGCCTGGCTCCATTGCTGGGCGATCCACAATATAACTCATCACCATCGATTCTACACCGCGTGTGTTATCAAACGCATTCACCTTAATGTAGGCATTTGGGCAGGCTTTACGGCAAGCCGTTAAATCAAAAATAACTGCCGCACCATCTTTAATTTCAAACATCGGGTGCCCCCACATATTCCAGTAAACATTGCGTGGATGCGGATCATCTGTCCACTCAATAGATACTGCCCAACCTTTGCTGATGGCGTAATCTACTTGCGCTCTAATTTGCGCATCGGTGAGCGGGGGTAAAAATGAAAATTGTCCTTGGGTAATGTGCATTTTCTATTCCTTTGCTGTTAGTTTGAGGTTGTTGGTGTAGTCACAAAGTCTGGCGTGTCGGTAGACGTGTAGTTAAATGCCACATCTTTCCACGTTTCCAATGCGGTTTCGAGTGGTTTGCACCATTTTGTCGCCGCTTTAAGAATATCTGGACCTTCGTTAAGAATGTCGCGGCCTTCATTACGTGCCATGACCATGCACTCAATCCCCACACGGTTTGCCGTTGCACCCGCTTGAATCCCAGAAGGGTGACCAATCGTTCCACCACCAAATTGCAGCACCATATCATCACCAAATAAATGCATCAGTTGGTGCATTTGCCCTACGTGAATACCGCCAGAGGCCACTGGCATGACTTTGCGTAAATCCGCCCAATCTTGATCAAAGAAAATGCCACGTGAATAATCTTGCTTGGTGACTGAATCTCGACACACATTGTAATAACCCTGCACGGTCATTGGGTCGCCTTCAAGCTTGCCTACTGCTGTGCCAGTGTGTAGATGATCCACCCCAGCTAACCTTAGCCATTTTGCTATCACGCGGAAAGATACGCCGTGATTTTTTTGGCGCGTGTAAGTGCCATGCCCAGCGCGGTGCATGTGTAAAATCATGTCGTTTTTACGACACCAATTGCTCATCGACTGTATGGCAGACCAGCCGACCACCAAATCAATCATCACAATATTTGAGCCTAATTGCTTGGCAAATTCCGCACGTTCGTACATATCTTCCATGGTGGCGGCAGTCACATTTAAGTAATGGCCTTTAATTTCACCAGTGTTGGCTTGCGACTTATTCACTGCTTCCATACAAAACAAAAAGCGGTCTCGCCAGTGCATAAATGGTTGGCTGTTGATGTTTTCGTCATCTTTGGTAAAGTCTAGGCCGCCAGTGAGACCTTCATACACCACGCGACCGTAGTTTTTGCCTGAAAGACCTAATTTAGGTTTCATGGTCGCGCCTAATAATGGGCGGCCATATTTGTCCAAGCGCTCGCGCTCTACAATAATGCCTGTTGGTGGTCCTTTAAAGGTTTTAACATAAGCCACTGGAAAGCGCATATCTTCTAAACGCGCGGCTTTTAGCGGCTTAAAACTGAATACATTACCGATGAGCGATGCCGCCACGTTGGCGATGGAGCCTTCTTCAAACAAAATAATATCGTAAGCAATATAAGCAAAATATTGCGCTTCTTTGTCTGTATCCGTTCCCGTGCCTGGCACAGCATCTACGCGATACGCTTTGCCTTGATAGTCTTCATGTGCGGTGAGTAAGTCTGTCCAAACAACCGTCCACGTCGCAGTGGATGATTCACCTGCCACCGCTGCTGCGGCTTCTTCAATATCTACACCTTCTTGCGGGGTGATGCGAAATACGCAAATAAAATCGGTTTCTTTGGGCGTGTAATCTGGCCGCCAGTAGCCCATTTGCTTATATTTAAGCACACCCCCTTTGTAACGTTCTTTAATATCGG
>JAKPIR010000219.1 GCA_029549705.1 Pseudomonadota bacterium
AGGATGCCCTTTAGCTCACTGCTTCTTTTACTGAGTAAACCTTCTAAGCCAAAGCCAAAGGCTGGTGTTTGAATCTCTTTGGCATAGCTAGGGCTTACGGTGGTGATGCTATCGGCGTAAAAAATACCTGCCTTTAAAAAGGATAATTGCCCGTGATATTCTAGCCCTTCAAGGGTAAAGTGCGTACTTGGTAGGCCAAGTGTTGGTAGCCAACTGGGCGCATAACAGCCCTGAAACGCCATGTTATGCAAGCTGATGACTGATTTGGCCTGCGCATGTTCAACAAGCTTCATGTACGCTGGGGTAAGACCGGTTTGCCAGTCATTACAATGGACGATATTCGGTTGCCAGTCGGGTAAAGGTGAGTTTGGGCCGCCTAGCATCGCCGCTACTTTTGATAGCACGCCAAAGCGTACAGGGTTATCCAGCCATTCTAAACCGTTCGCATCTGCATACGGACCACCGGCGCGCTCATAAATGCCAGCCGCTTTAATGACGATGACTTTGACCTGCGTTTCCTGAATCGTACCCAGCAAGAGTTCTGCCTGACCAATCACCGGCAAATGTGTTAGGTGCGCGAGGTGATGCAAATCAGTTAGTGCATTTATTACTGCGGTATAACCGGGGACTAAAATGCGGATATCAACCCCCAAATGTTGCAATGCAGAGGGTAGAGAGCCGCTCACATCGGCCAGCCCTCCCGTTTTAATCAGCGGAAATACTTCAGAGGTAGCAAATAGAACGCGCAAAATAGTCTTTCAATAAAATGAGGTGGATGCATTATTATATTGTATAAATTAGCTGCTTAATATTGTTTTGGGAGTAGGTATGGGATTTAATGGATTTTTAGCGGTAGGGGCAGGGGCCGCGTTTGGCGCTTGGCTGCGCTGGGGTTTAGGCGTGTGTCTTAATGCCAGCTGGCCCTTTCTACCGCTAGGAACATTGGTGGCCAATTTGGTGGGCGGCTATTTCATTGGTTTATTGATGGGGTTATTTGCGCTCAGCAGCACTGTTTCACCTGAGTTAAGATTATTTTTAATCACAGGATTACTGGGTGGTTTAACGACTTTTTCTACATTTTCGGCAGAAGCTTTTAACCTGTTAAGCCGCGGTCAATACGGTTGGGCGGCCACGCATATGCTAGTGCATGTGCTGGGGTCGCTGCTGATGACGGGCTTAGGATTTTTTACGGTCAATTTTATCCGTGGTTAATACGTTTTCTTTTATCATAAACCAACGATTTAGCGCATTTTAATCGTCAATATTTTGCCGAGAAAAAATCAATGCCCTAGGAGCCTTTGTTTATATGGCTCTCAGAGCATCGAAAAAGGTTGCAAATAATACTTACGGAATAGCATCATTTTTTTACGACACAAGACGCATCTGAAAATACCCATTTAAACAAAAAAGCCCTGAATTTTCAGGGCTTTTTTCCGCAAACACACAAAAAATTTTATGATTTATTTTGTGTTTCCACCATCACCAATGGTTCAGCGTTAGCTTCCTCTTTTGCTTTTTTCTGCCAATTAGCAGCTTTGCGCGGTGCTTTTGGTTTTGCCTCTTCAATTACCACTGCTTTTGCTGCATCGGCCTTTGTTTCTACCAGTTGCAAGCCTGATGCCGCTAAATCTACAGGTGTCGCTGCCTTGGCTTTACTGGTTTTTGCTTTGCTTGCGCGTGCAGGGCGCTTGTTATCAGTCTTTGCAGGTTTTTCAGCATTGACTTCAGCTGCGGCCACTTCAGTTGCTACTGCCTCGCTCACTGACGTTTCTTTGGCAGGGGTTGGTTTAGCGGTTTTCCTTTTGGCTTTAATGGCCTCTGCAATATTGGCATGTGGCGCATTGGTCTCTTTTACTGTTGTGGCATTTTGTGCTGGCTGTTCGCTTGCAACACTGCTTGTACTCTCATTTTTCACTACTTCTTGAATGCTAGATGGCGTAGATTGTGTTTGCAGTTCAACTGTTGATGCCACCACTTCTGTCGCTGGATTTGCATTTAACTCTTCATTCGGAATGAAAGGGCGCGCTGCAGATTCATCGCGGTCACGGCGGCCACGGCGGTTGTTGCGATTACGGCGACCGGTGCGCTCCGTTGGTGGCGTTGTCGCCACATCGCTCGGCGTGCCAGTAGCTTCAACCTTAGCAGTATTGGTTTGCTGTTGGTTGTTACGTGGTTGCTCGTTTTTTGGCGTTTCATGACGATTTTGTTCAGGACGCGCCTGTTGCGGTTTTTGCTGACGCGGCTCATTGGGCTTCGTATCCGCAGGGCGGTTTTGTGTTTCCTGCGCATTGGGTCTGTCACCACGCTCACCGCGATTGCGATCATTACGGTTACGATTACGGTTGCGATTATTGCGATTTTGCTCATTGCGCGTTTCGGCCGTTTTCTTCGTTTCTGCCGTTTGCACTGGCTGGCTTTCAACTGATGCGCCAAAGAATTTTTTAATTCTGGCCATGAGTGACAATTTAGGCGCTGGTGTTTCAGTGACTTTTTCAGCCACAATTGGCGCTGGTGCAGCAGGCGTAATGCCTTTCACTGCCGCAACGGGGCGAACCGCTTTTGCTGTTTCCTCTGGGCTTCTGATGTATGAAGTCTCGCTAGGTAACTCCACCAATTTGTAGCTGGCACGGCTGGTTTCATCGGTCACATCATCATGTTTTACACGCACAATATTGTAATTGGGTGTTTCCAAGTGAATGTTAGGAATTAACACGACCTCAACGCCCATGCGCTGTTCAATCGCATGAATATCTGCCCGTTTTTCATTGAGCAGGAAGGTGGCGACTTCCACAGGCAATTGCACTTGAATAATCGCGCTGTTTTCTTTCATGGCGTCTTCTTGGGTGATGCGCAAGATATGCAATGCCGTGGATTCAATTCCGCGAATATGTCCGGTGCCATGACAGCGTGGACATGGAATATGGTTTGTTTCTCCCAAGCTTGGGCGCAAACGTTGACGTGAAAGTTCTAGCAAACCAAAGCGTGAAATCTTGCCGGTTTGTACGCGCGCGCGGTCTGCATGCAAGGCATCACGCAAGGCGTTTTCAACCTCACGTTGGTTACGCTGGCTTTCCATGTCAATAAAGTCAATCACCACCAAACCGCCTAAATCACGTAAACGTAACTGGCGCGCTACTTCTTCAGCAGCTTCTAGGTTGGTGTTAAAGGCGGTGTGTTCAATGTCGCTGCCACGAGTAGCGCGGCCAGAGTTCACATCCACTGAAACTAGCGCTTCGGTGTGGTCAATGACAATTGCGCCGCCAGAAGGAAGACGCACTTCACGTGAGAAAGCAGATTCAATTTGATGCTCAATTTGAAAGCGTGTGAAGAGTGGAATTTCATCCTGATATAACTTCACGCGTGACACATTGCCTGGCATCACGTGACTCATAAACTGCAAGGCCTGTTCGTGAATATCAGGCGTATCGATTAAGATTTCGCCGATGTCCGCACTGAAGTAATCGCGAATGGCGCGAATCACCAAGCTACCTTCCTGGTAAATCAGATATGCACCAGCTTGCATGGCCGAAGCGCCATCAATCGCTGCCCATAGTTGTGTCAGATAGTTTAAATCCCACTGTAATTCTTCAGCATTACGGCCAATACCTGCGGTACGGGCGATGATGCTCATGCCTTTTGGGACTTCAAGTTGGGCGAGTACATCACGTAACTCATCGCGCTCTTCGCCCTCAATACGGCGTGAAACGCCACCGCCACGTGGGTTATTGGGCATTAATACTAAATATCGGCCAGCAAGCGAAATAAACGTGGTGAGTGCTGCACCTTTGTTGCCGCGCTCGTCTTTGTCCACTTGCACAATGACTTCTTGGCCTTCTTTGAGCGCATCCTGAATGCGAGATTTGCCATCTGCGCCTTCTTTATAATAACTGCGGGCGACTTCTTTAAAGGGTAGAAAGCCGTGACGCTCTTGACCGTAATCAACAAAAGCGGCTTCAAGTGAAGGCTCAATGCGTGTAATGACGCCTTTATAGATATTGCTTTTGCGCTGCTCTTTACCAGCGTGCTCAATATCGAGGTCGATCAATTTTTGTCCATCGACAATGGCTACGCGTAATTCTTCTTCTTGCGTAGCATTAAATAACATGCGTTTCATGGTGTACTCCTGGCTCAAGGTCAGGTCGCAGGCGTCATGCTTAAATAAATTAAGCGATTGATAAAGTAGAGACTTTGAGTGACGTGCTACATGCGTAGCGCAAACTACTGAAGGCGCTTCTAGGGCGCATAGGACAATTTAACGTGGCATAACTGAATAATTAAAGCATCAAATCAATCAAAACAAACGCGTGATAACACAGTGTTGTTTTGCATAAACCGTTCATGAAAACTGCTTTCAAAGTGCGCTTGCCGGCAAAAACACAGTGCAACGCTATTTTGAAGTTTTGAATGAAAACTCGTTTTATGGTGCAGTTAAATTAAACTAAATTATTAAATTTACGCCAGTGTTGACCTAAATTCGTTAAAATTCCATCTTCAGTAAATGCTAATTCAG
>JAKPIR010000262.1 GCA_029549705.1 Pseudomonadota bacterium
CATTGCAATGACTGGCAAACAGGCTTAACGCCTGCTTGTATGAAACTGATTAATACCCAAGCTAAATCAGTTATTAGTTTACACAATATGGCGTTTCAAGGCTGCTATCCTCCAAATTGGATTACTTCGTTAGAATTGCCAAGTACTAACTTTACAGTAGAAGGCTTTGAATATCATGGTCAATTATCATTTTTGAAAGCTGGCATTTTTTATGCTGATGCGATTACCACGGTAAGTCCAAGCTATGCAAAAGAAATTCAAACGCCAGAATTTGGTTTTGGCTTGGAAGGATTACTCAACAAACGTAGTAATGAGCTTAAAGGTATTTTGAACGGCATAGATACTGATGAATGGAATCCAGAAACAGATCCACATCTTGTCAAAACCTACAGCGCGGCTACGTTAGCAGATAAAAAGGAAGTTAAAATTGCCTTGCAACAAAGATTAGGGCTTCAAATTGATGAAAATGCACCATTATTAGGCGTAGTGAGTCGCCTAACGCATCAAAAAGGTTTAGATATGCTGGTGCCTATCATGCAGCAATTAGTAGAGGCTGGTTGCCAGTTAGCATTACTCGGCAGTGGCGAAAGTACACTAGAGATTGCCTTCCGCCTTCTTGCCAATAACAATCCGAATAAAGTAAGTGTCACGGTTGGTTACAATGAACCGCTATCACACCAAATAATGGCAGGATGCGATATGTTCATCATGCCTTCACGCTTTGAACCTTGCGGACTAAATCAGTTTTATGGCTTAGCTTATGGCACACCACCCATTGTTAACGCCACAGGCGGGCTTGCTGACTCAGTTATTGACACCAATATCATTAGCTTTAAAAACAAAACAGCGAACGGTTTTGTGATGAGTGAAGCTAGCCCAGCTAGCTTGCTACATTGTATTAATCAAGCCTTAAACGTATTCAATAATGACGCGAAAGCCTGGCAACAAATCCAAAAAAATGGCATGTCTCAGAATTTAAGTTGGGATAAGAGTGCGCTGGAATATTTGGCTGTATATGAAAAACTGATGCAGTAATTTGGCGATAAGACGTGGATGTATAATGGGACATCCTATCTTGGATGGAAAGAACGCAACCCTCTGCATTTCAAAGACTTCCCAATCAATTAACGACAAGCTTGACTAAAGGATATTCAAGATCGACCAATTCCGTAAGGAGTCGCTAGTATAGCCCACCCGATTCAGGGACTAAGCTTTGATGCCCATAAAAAACATTCTGAAAATTGCAAGGTAGAAAACATTATTAACACATTTCAGCCAATTTATACTACAAAAAACAAGGCCTTATTAAATAAAATCAATTGCTTAGGATTGATTCAGGGCTAACTATTAAAACGCCTTCAAGCAAAGAGGGCGGAAATGGAAAAGCCTGTTTAGAACTGCCACGCTATATCTCTACTCAACCGACCAATTATAGTGTTAGCTTGCTTGGTGTAAGATGAGATAAAGCTTTGGGTTAAAAAAAGCATTTACTGTCCAAATACTGCTGCGTGGCCTAGCTCGCGCTCGATCTCTAGCAAGCGGTTGTATTTAGCGATTCTCTCTGACCGGCAGGCAGAACCGGTTTTGATCTGACCACCGCCCATAGCGACCGCAAAGTCAGCCATGAAGGTGTCCTCGGTCTCACCAGACCGGTGAGAAATCACAAACCCCCAGCCGGCCTTGCGGCACATGTGAATAGCCGCGATAGATTCACTAACTGTCCCGATCTGGTTGAGTTTAATCAACGCTGCATTGCAGGATTTTTCTTCAATGCCACGCGTTATAAATCGGGTATTGGTTACCAGGTTATCGTCACCTACGATTTGAATTCTCCCACCCAATTCAGCAGTCATTGCTTTGAAGCCCGCCCAATCATTCTCCGCATGGCCATCTTCGATTGATACGATGGGATACTTATC
>JAKPIR010000268.1 GCA_029549705.1 Pseudomonadota bacterium
TTCCATCAACTATAGAGCCTTTACTGGCGGCACTACAACGGGTACTGGTGTATTAAATCTATTAGATTGGCAAGTCACACGTGGCGTTGACTTAACACCAGGATCTAAGCAAGCTGACATTTACGACTTTGTATATCGTGACTCTGCAGACAGCAAACTCGTATTTGGTACACGTTACCTTAACCGCGTGGCGAATAAAGAAGAGGCAAACTTTTTGTATCGTTATGGCTTTCAAGAAGGCACAACTGCTTTCTCAACAGCTTCTGCTTGGACATTCTCAACAGATGACGATCTTCGCCAATATCGTGCAGGCCGCACCAGCGATAACACTTACGCGCTCACTCAAGCTTATGACGCCAATGCTGTGCAACAAAAAGGTGACTTTAGCTTGAGTGAAGGCAACCCTTGGTCTGGCTTATTCTTGGTAAAAACCGATGCGCAATACTACAAACTCGGTGACAAAGCCATTGGTTTCTACCAAGCAGGTGAAGAAGGACAAGCGCGGGTTGGTGGTTTTATCGGCGGCTTCATTCCCACCAATATCGCAGCAGTACCTGAGCCAGACACTTATGCCATGATGTTGGCGGGTCTTGGCTTAATGGGCTTTATCGCACGCCGTCGTCGCGAAAACGTGTAATAAAATCTAAGTAAATTGCAATAAAATTGAGGGAGAGATACCGTCTTTCCCTCAATTAAAAATACATTCTAATAATTTATTTAATAAATAGGGGTTTATTAATGAAAACACAAATTTTAAAACAAGCCGTCATCGGCGCGGTATTAGCATTTAGCGCATCAGCCGCAAGCGCTGCTTCAATCACATTTGACTACAACTACTTAGCTGGCGTCAGTGCGTTCACCGCAGCACAAAGTGGCAATTTAGCTGCCAGCCAATCCATTCAAAAAATTGGTTCAATTACGTTAACTGACTTATCAGATTTAAACTTAGGTGATGGCAAAACAGGTGTGCGCTCAACGATCACTTTGAATAACTTAAGTTCTGTTGGTTCAGGCAATGGTAGCTTGTATATCAGCTCTTATGAACTCAACTTTGCCAATACCAACAATGCGGATGGTGCAGGTAGTGAATTAGATTCAAAACCAGGTGCAGCAACTAACGCCAATCCAAACTGGCGTTATGTGAGTGGTTTAAATATCAACACAACCCGTGCGACACCAATTGAATTTAATGAGCAAGGTAATGTGAATGGTTGGGGTACGCTTGCAACCCCTACAACAATTGCAAATGGCACTGCAACTGCCCCATTCAATAATGAAATCAACTTTTATGCAGGTCAATTCGTCGATGGCACAACATCAACCATTGATTTTTTAAATGGTGGTGATTTTAATTTCCAAGGCTTCTCAGTAGCTAATTTACTGCCAGTACATAACTTAACGACGGATGCTTTGAACCCAAATGCACGACCAGATGCATACTCTTGGATTAAAATCAGAAGTGCAAATACAGCGCAAAATCTGACACCTGCGCTACCAACTCAATACACACCAACGGCCACTACAACTGGTGGTATTAACGCTTCACAGCTAGGTTTAATCACAACAACCGCCAATGGCGCACAGTTAGTAAATGTGCTTGCAGTTTCTGCTGTTCCAGAACCAGAAACTTATGCCATGATGTTGGCTGGTTTAGCTTTAATCGGCTTTAGTGCACGTCGTCGTTCTGCTTAATTCATAAGCGTTGATTGAATGGGAGTTAGGGAAACCTAACTCCCTTTTTTTAACCATTTCAATTGTGAAAGCAGTCTTATTATGAAAACAAAAATAGTATTGCAGGCTGTTTTGGCAGGCTTTATGGTGTTGTCATCACAAGTGTTTGCAGGTGATTTCACTGCATTACCAACCAGTGGCACAGAAATACGGGTGTTTGGTGCCAACAATAGAGCCACAGATAAACTATATCTTGCAAATGGTTTATCAACAGATTGGGTAGAGATCGCCACGCGCGATACACCCATTATTTGGTCAGGTGTTGACATCAGAAACCCTGATGGCGCAAAGTTTACATACGGTACTTTTCAAGATAAAGTCTATCGTAATAGCACCGATAACACTTTGGCATTTGGTAGCCGTCTAAGTTTGAACCTTGACTTAGGCGTTAGCAACCCAGAATTTGGTACTACGCCTTGGGCAGCCTATGAGCACCTATTCTACAGTGAGGCGAATTATATTTGGCGCTCTGGTTACAATGGTTACACAACGGCCGCTGCATGGTATCCGCAGAACGACCCTGATACTCCCTATGAAATTTATTTTGACCCTGTGAATGGCGGTTTTAATCCAGAATACTCTTACAACTATGGTGCAGATTTCCGTTTAAAAATCGCAGTGATGAGTAGTGATAAGTTTTCATCACTAGGTGGGGCAGCCAATAATCCTGTCTATAACCCAGATGTCGTAGGCTTTTCGACAGACGTTTCAACGCCAGAAGCTAATCCCAATAGTGGTTGGTATTTAGTTAAAACGAATGCAACTAACTTTAACCTATTGGACAATGGCGGGCGAATTCTTCAGGATGGCGGCAACGGTGAAGGACGGGCCACACGTGCATGGAGTTTTGCTGCATTTGCGCCGGCCGCAGCAGTACCAGAACCAGAAACATATGCCATGATGCTAACCGGCCTTATGCTGTTAGGCTTTAGCGCTCGTAGACGTTCAGCTTAATCGCATCAATGCACAAGTAAAAAAAGAGCCGAGTTCGGCTCTTTTTTTATTTGTACATGTGTGCAATTGTTGTTCATTTATTTTTTAAAACTCAAACTCCACTTGCAGTCTCAACGAATTATCTGGCGCGGCATCGTTTAGGCCAACCAGCCTAGCCGCATTATATTTGAATGCCTGCTTATCACCCACGGGCAGCTTGCCAAATATTGCCGGGCCAAAACGGTGATTTTGCGCGTTTGAATTGTCCCGATGATTGCACTCCCCTACTTCACCAAACCCTTGTGCACCAAATTCAAATGCGGGTTGCAGGCGATATTTTACTTGCCATTGATAACCTAATTCAGTGACATAACGACTGTCGGCATCTTTGTGACCAAACTGGCAACAATAGGGCTGAGACCACAATTAAATTTACCACTTTTCACACGGTAAAAATACACTGCCCTGCAAGCCTTTATTGATAAGGCTTGCAGGGCAGCGATTAAGAAGTTGTATTTATTTTGGGTGAAAATGCTGATTTATTGTGCTTAATTTCTGCCGCTAAACAATCGGCTTTCCCCAACTTTCAGTAAAAAACAATTCAGCCAGTGGTTTGCGTGTGCGCGCTGCGGTTTCTCGCGTCAGGGCTTCACCCGTAACTGTGGCAATATCGGCTGGATGGCCCACAGTGATGAACGCCATAAGAGTGAATTGGCTGGGGATGTTAAATGTTTCACGCGCCAAGTCTGGGTTAAAGCCGCCCATTTGGTGCGCCATCAGGCCGATGGCCTCGGCCTGTAAGCAGAGGTTTTCTGCGGCGGCGCCTGTGTCATACTGGGCCCAGCGGTTGGGTTGTTGGTTATGTCCAAACAGGCTATCAGCCGCTACCAGCACCAGTACGGGCGCATCTTTGGCCCAAGCTTGATTTCCCGACACTAGGCAGTCAAGCGCTTGTTGCCACGCTTTTGCATCGGCATTTTTATTCCACACAATAAAGCGCCAGGGTTGGTCGCCATAACAGGATGGCGCCCAGCGGGCGGCCTCAAGCAGGCTGATGATTTGCGTTTGCGTGACGGGCTTGCCCGCATCATAAGCGCGACCGCTCCAGCGGTTGGCAATCAGTTCATGAATCGGTGCTTGGGTGGTGGCAGGTTTTTTCATGATGTTCAATCTCTTAAAAAATTTAAGCTGCTAAAAATGGATAGTCGGTATAGCCTTTTTCAGTGCCGCCATAAAAGCTTTTTGAATCAGCAACATTGAGTGGCGCGTCTAGTTTAAAGCGTTCGACCAAATCCGGGTTGGCGATAAACGGTACGCCGTAGGCAATGGCATCGGCATGGCCACTGGCAATCGCGGCATTGCCACGCGCTTTGTCGTAACTTAAATTGGCAATGTAGCTGCCTTTAAAATGTTTTCTAAAGGCCACAAAGTCAAACGGGTCGGCTTTGCCACCGCCGTGGATGCCGCCCTCTACCGCATGCAAATACGCTAAGTTAAAGCGGTTTAACGCCTCTGCCACGTATTCAAACAAGGCTTGCGGGTTACTGTCGTGCATGTCGTTAAATGGATTAACGGGCGATAAACGCACGCCCACTTTATCAGCACCTGCCGTTTTTACCACGGCATCGACGACTTCAAGCAATAAGCGCGCGCGGTTTTCAATGCTGCCGCCGTAATTGTCAGTACGTTTGTTACTGCCATCGCGCAAAAATTGGTCAAGCAAATAGCCATTGGCCGCGTGCACTTCCACGCCATCAAACCCTGCAGCTAGCGCAGCTTTTGTGGCATGCACGTAGTCTTGCACAATTGCGGGTAACTCGCTGGCTTCAAGCGCGCGCGGGGTCACGTAATCTTGCAGACCTTGATAAGTAAACGCCTGCCCTGCTGGCTTAATGGCAGATGGCGCAACAGGTAGTGCGCCATCTGGTAGCAGGCTTGGGTGCGAAATGCGCCCCACATGCCAAAGTTGAATCACAATTTTTCCGCCTTTGGCATGCACCGCATCGGTGATTTTTTTCCAACCGGCTATTTGCGCCTCAGTATAAATACCGGGCAGCGCTGGGTAACCGTGCGCCAATGGAGAAATTGGCGTGGCCTCTGTAATGATTAGCCCTGCTGTGGCACGTTGCGCATAATACGTAACGTTCAAATCATTTGGCACACCATGTTCACCCGCACGGTTGCGTGTGAGCGGTGCCATAACAATGCGATTATTTAAATGGATACTGCCGAGTTGGGTTGGAGAAAATAAATCGTTTGCCATTAAAAACTCCTAAAATATACTTAATTTTATGGTTTAAAAAAGCCTAAAATGGGCTTCATTTAAATCACAACCTTTTTCGATGCTCTGCGAGCCTTGTAAATAAAGGCTCGCAGAGCATTATTTTTTTCTCGCACGAATTTTTGCTTATTTTTTGTCTTTTGCAGGCGCAGGTTTTACGCCTTCAATCAGCAATGTTACTTCAATATCATCGCCCACTGGTGCGCCTTCTTTTTTAGCCCAGGTGTAGCCAAAATCAGAGGCTTTTATTGTGGTGCGTCCTTCAAAACCCGAACGCTCGCCGCCCCAAGGGTCTTTGCCAAAGCCCAGCACAGTAAACGGAATACTTAACTCTTTGGTGACGCCGTGCAAAGTAAATTGGCCAGTCAACACACCTTCAGTCGCGCTTTTGGCTTCCACTTTAGTGCTCACAAACGTAATTTGGCCAAACGCGGCGGCATCTAAATAATCTGGTTTTTTTATGTGGTCATCGCGTTTAGCGTGGCCGGTACTGATACTGGCCACGTTGATTTTGGCATCTACACTTGAATTTGCCAAATTAGCACGGTCAATGCTAATCGTGCCTTGAATGTCGTTAAAACTGCCTGAAGTTTTTGCCACCACATGGCGAATACTGAAATTGGCAAAACTATGTGCGGTATCAATGTTATAAAGTTCAGGCGCAGCCAAGGCGGTGCTGCTGAATAATACGGCCGAAATTGCTGCGATGAGCGTGTGCTTCATGGTGTTTCCTTTCAATGAAATTGATAAAGTAAAACAAACTTAATTATTCGAATTTATTATATTACGATATTTTATTATTATTAATTAATATTTAAGGTAAATCAAACAGAAGCAACTCTGCATTTTGTAAGGCCTGAATTGCAATTTGGCTTTCCGCTTCAACTATTGCGGCATCGCCGGCAAAAAGTTGCACGCCATTAAATAGCACCTCGCCTTTAGCAACTTGCAAATAGGCACGGCGGTCTTCATGCAGGGTTGTACTCAACTGACCACCTGCATCCAATACAGTTGCATAAAGGTTTACGTTCTGTTGTATTTGTATTGAGCCTTCACGGCCATCGTCTGATACTACTAGACACCAACGATTGCGCTTTTGTTCGGGTGAAAAGTGTTTTTGTGCGTAATTTGGCGGCAAGCCAACAGCGGCTGGCAATAGCCAAATTTGCAACAGATGCGCTTCATGCACAGAAGATGGGTTAATTTCACTATGCCGCACACCCGCGCCGGCCGACATATACTGCACATCACCCGTGTGAATCACCGAACCATTGCCCATACTATCTTGGTGCCGGAGCTCACCCGCCAGCATGTAGGTGATAATTTCCATATCACGGTGCCCATGCATGCCAAAGCCTGAGCCTGCGGCGACTTTATCTTCGTTAATCACACGCAACACAGAGTAGCCCATGTGCGCGGCATCGTAATAATCAGCAAATGAAAAAGAATGAAAGCTCTCTAACCAATCATGCTTGGCGTAGCCGCGTTCTTGAGATTTTCGGATTGTCATCATAATAATTATTCAATATAGTTGAATTATTTATAGCATGATAAACTGAGCTATCAGACATTCATACCAAATTATTTTGCATTAGTCATTCAAATTATTTGATTATCATGACCATTAGAATTTCTATTGAAGCATTAGAAGTGATTGATGCCATTGCGCGCAAAGGCAGCTTTGCTGCTGCGGCTGAATCGCTCTTTCACGTGCCTTCTGCCCTCACCTACACCGTGCGCAAGCTTGAAGAAGACTTGGGCGTGACTCTTTTTGACCGCAGCGGGCATCGGGCACGCCTCACCGAGGCCGGTGCCGAGCTGTTAAATGAAGGCCGTCACTTGCTTGATGCCGCGCTTGCGCTGGAATCGCATGTAAAGCGGGTTGCCACCGGCATTGAAACCCACATCGGCATTGCCATCAATGATTTATTTAATATGCAACCCATATATGCATTGTTGCAAGCATTTTACGCGCAAGGTTTTGGCACGCGCGTAAAACTGACGCGCGAAGTGTTTGGCGGTAGTTGGGATGCGCTACTTTCAGGCCGTGCTGATATTTCAATTGGTGCACCCGGTGAAGCACCAGCCGGTGGCGGATATGCCACCAAATTGCTGGGGCAGTTAGAGTTTGTGTTTGCCGTGGCACCGCATCACGCGCTGGCCAAGCTACAAGAACCACTTGAAAATCAGGATATTATCAAATACCGTGCGGTGGCAGCGGCTGATAGCTCACGCAATTTACCGCCACGCACGTCTGGCATTTTATCAGGGCAAGATGTGCTCACTGTGCCCGATATGCAAAGTAAACTTGAGGCACAAATAAACGGTTTAGGGGTTGGTTATTTGCCAATACAGTTAGCCAATCGCTATGCAGCGCAGGGTAGCCTCATCATTAAACAAGTGGCTGAACCTAAAACGATTGCGCCAACATTTTTAGCATGGCGCAACAATCGCAAAACCGGCATCGGCAAGGCACAACAATGGCTTTTAAAGCGACTAGAGAAATTAACCTTAGAAGAATTGCTGATACATTGAAAAAAATCCACGGGAATTGCATGTAGAATATCGATTGATGCGCCTAGCTCATGAACCACTTAACAGATTGTGACTCAATACTGGTCAATAATCATCAAACCAACAAGATTAAGAACATCATGAAAAATTTAACTAACCAAATTCTGGCCGCTGTCAATGAAGTGGTGCTAGGCAAAGAAGCACAAGTAAAACTGGCGCTCGCCTGCATTCTCGCGCGTGGGCATTTGCTGATTGAAGACCAGCCAGGCATGGGAAAAACCACACTTGCCCATACACTGGCCACCGTGCTGGGGCTTAAATATCAGCGCGTGCAGTTTACCAGCGACTTACTTCCCGCAGATATTTTAGGCGTTTCGGTGTACGACAGAAACTCTGCCAGTTTTAAATTTCATCATGGCGCCGTGTTTACCAATGTGTTGCTGGCCGATGAAATCAATCGCGCCACGCCCAAAACCCAAAGTGCTTTATTAGAGGTCATGGAAGAGGCGCAGGTGACCATTGACGGCAATACCTACCCGCTTCCGCAGCCATTTTTTGTGATTGCCACGCAAAACCCGGTGCAGCATATTGGTAC
>JAKPIR010000271.1 GCA_029549705.1 Pseudomonadota bacterium
CTGCTGATTTTCCTCCCGCCATGAAAATTGACGGCAAAATGACACCCGTCACACAACAAAAACTCACGGGCGACCTCACCAAAGCATTTGCCGATGCGCTAATGAACGAAAAACAGCGTGCGGAGTTTTTGGTTGAAAAAGAGTGTAACTTTGCGATTTACCCTGCTGGGATTGGGCGTTTTCGTGTGAATGTGTTTATGCAGCAAGAAAAGGTCGGCATGGTGTTGCGTACCATCACCACGCAAATCCCTAATTTTGATGACCTTGGCCTGCCTGAGGTACTCAAAGATGTGATGATGACCAAACGCGGCCTAGTGATTTTGGTCGGCGGCACCGGCTCAGGAAAATCCACCACGCTGGCGGCTCTTATTGATTACCGTAACCAAAATAGCTATGGGCATATCATCACGGTGGAGGACCCCGTGGAATATGTACATACCAGCAAAAACTGTTTAATTACCCACCGTGAAGTGGGGCGTGATACCAACGGCTGGTTCAACGCACTTAAAAATACACTACGCCAAGCGCCCGATGTGATTTTAATTGGCGAGATTCGTGACCGCGAAACCATGGAGTTTGCGCTCGCCTTTGCTGAAACTGGCCACTTGTGTATGGCGACCTTGCACGCCAATAGCTCTAACCAGGCACTAGACCGCATCATTAACTTTTTCCCTGAAGAGCGCCATGCGCAGCTGCACATGGACTTATCGCTCAATATGAAAGCGTTTGTTTCACAACGTCTGGTTTCACGCACGGGCGGTGGCCGTTGTGCCGCAATTGAAATTTTGCTGAATTCACCGCTGGTGGCCGATTTAATTCTGAAAGGTGAAACCAACATGGTGAAAGAAGCCATGGCAAAATCAGTTGAACTGGGCATGCAAACCTTTGATCAGGCCTTATTTAACCTATGTGAAGAAGGCCGCATCACGCAAGAAGACGCGCTTCGCAATGCCGATTCCATCAACGAACTGCGTTTGCGCTTTAAATTACACAGCAAAAATGCAGGCGAGAAATCCAGTGCCTTTGAAAAGCCTAGTTTATCACTACATGTAGATGAACCCGAAGAACCGGATGAAGATCCAATGGCTAAATTTTAATCGTATCAATACCTGCAAAATGGAACTAATACTCATATTGATATTGTTTGCTGTGGTCTGGTTTTGGCAGGATAGCCTTGCCAAACGCGAACGCGCCACACTGCTTGGGCGTGAGCTCGCTGCGCGTTTTCAACTGCAATTGCTGGATGAAAGCGTGGCTTGCACCAACCTATGGCTGGGTCGTAACACGCGTGGACAAGCGCAGCTGCAGCGCACGTATGCGTTTGACGTTAGCGCCAACGGCGCAGATCGCCTGCCCTGCCATTTAATCTTACTTGGCAACCAGCTTAGCAGTTGGCATATTCCACCTTATTTGCAACCTTTGCATTGATTTTTTGGCCGCAGATGGACGGATTAACGCAGATAAAAATCTGAACATCACTTAAGTATTGAAAATAATGATTTTAAAATCCGCGTGTATCTGCGTTCATCTGCGGCCAAAAAAGGTTTAAACCATGTACATCGGTCGCTTTGCCCCCTCGCCCACCGGCCCGCTGCATTTTGGCTCTTTAGTAGCCGCAGTCGCCAGTTATTGTGATGCTAAAGCCAACCAAGGCAAATGGCTAGTACGCATGGAAGACCTTGATAAACCACGTGAAATTGCAGGCGCGGCTGATACTATTTTAGGCCAACTTGAGGCGTTTGGTTTTACGTGGGATGGTGAAATTCGCTACCAAAGCCAGCGCGGTGCCTTATATACAGAAGCTTTTCAGCAACTCAACGCACAGAACGTGCTCTACCCCTGCACCTGCACCCGCAAAGAAATTGCAGATTCTAGTCAGCAATGGGGAATAGAAGGCGTGATTTACCCAAAAACCTGCCTGACGCAAGCACTTAAACCGCACGCATCTATTGCCTGGCGCGTTAAAACTAATGCTGCACCTATTCATTTTGAAGATGCAATTCAAGGTGCCATCAGCCAGCAGCTTAATACTGCCGTAGGTGATTTTATTTTAAAACGTGCCGACGGTTTATTTGCCTACCAACTCGCTGTAGTAGTGGATGACGCCGCGCAAGGCATCAACCACATTGTGCGCGGTGCAGATTTGCTTGCCTCAACCCCGCGCCAGATTTATTTACAGCAACTGTTGCAGTTGCAAACGCCGCACTATGCCCATGTGCCGTTGGCCTGCAACGCGGCAGGCGAAAAACTCAGCAAACAAACGCTGGCGAAAACCTTAGACGCAAGTCACGCCCATCAACTCATCTTTGAGGCGCTTGCGTTTTTAGGGCAACAACCACCGGATGAGTTAAAAAACGCAACGTTGGCAGATATATGGCATTGGGCGATTGCCAATTGGCAACTGGCAAACGTGCCAAAAATGAAAAATAGCATGATGAATCTTTAGTAATATCTAGCCAATTTTTAACACGCTAATAAATTTTATCGGCATTAAAAGTCATAAAAATAACTGCATTTTTAGGCCGTAATCTTTTCGATGCGCTGCGAGCCTTGCAAATAAAGGCTCTCAGAGCATAAAAAATTCCTCGAGAGATTTTAATGGGGCTAAATACGATTGAACATCATCTAAAAGTCGTAGCGCACACCCACCTGCACCAACCTAGGCATTCCCGTTAAAATGCCACGCGTTCTATCAGTAATGTAATCTTTATCAAACAAATTTTTACCCGTCACAAACACAGTGGTTTTATATGGTTCAAATGTGTAGTTCAACGCCGCATTGTAAATCGTGTAACTGGAAATTTCGCCAAACTGACCCGTGGCGCCTAGTGCGGTATTGGGCACATCACCCGTTTCTGCAAAATCGGCATACTGCTTGCCCACATGCACCGCCTCCAGTTGCGCGTTCCAGCCTGCCACTCGGTAACCAACAGCCGCAGTCAGCGTATTTTTAGGGGCATACGGCTGGCGGTTCCCTTTTGCGCTCCCTGCAACGGCAACACCGTTACTTACCTGCGTAAAAGGCGTATCCTGCTTGGCCACGGGCAGCCAGGTGTAGGCTAAACGACTATAAAAACCATTATCAAAGTCATAGTGGCCGCTGAGTTCCAAGCCGGCAAAAGTCGCCTCACCTTGCGACAAACTCACGTTGCTGGCCACAGAACCTACCGCAATTAAGTTGCTGAAATCATTATAAAAAGCAGTGGCATCTACCTGCAAACCTTTGGCAGGTTTTGCTCTGAATCCTAATTCATAATTGGTAGATTTTTCGGCATCCACATCCACAGAACCGCCTGTGTTGGTAATTAAATCTTCAGTTCTGGGCGGTGCAAAGCCTTCATGAACACCAGCAAAAAGCGTGATATTTTGGTTAGGATTGTAAGCAACACCAACGCCTGGAATCCATTCTTGCAGGTTAGCACTGCCATGACTGCCCGCTAAACGATTGGTACGCTCATTTTCAATATGCTCATAGCGAATCGCAGGCGTAATTGAAAACTGGCCAATATCAAAGCGATTTGAGATAAAGCCTGAATAAGCGTCTGTTTTACGTTCATTATTTTCAACCCATGTGCCAGTTCTAGCCTTTGCACTGGTGCCATTGACCTGCCTGCGTTCTTGGTCCTCAAAATGTGCTTTTGCACCCATTTCAAGCTCACCAAGCGCGTGCGTAATTGTCAGGCGTGGCTCAACACCGTAAGTGTTATACGTGCGTAACCGACCTTGCGCACCTTGGCAATCATCCCCATTGGTAGCTAAACCGGCAATTCTAGCTGCTGAAAAAGCCGCGCAGCCAACACCTGTGGCCACGTTAGTTGCTGTGGTGTTACTTTGCTGGCGCCACCAATCGCGGTCAAAATAGCTGTAATATAAATTCGTTGTTAATAGTGCGCTGTCACTGATCTGCCAATCATGGGTTGCTGAAACGCCATAGCGTGTGGTGGCAAAATTATCATGATTAAACGGGTTGTAGCTACCGCCAAAATTTTCATATTCTTTTTGCGTGAGTCCTGAATAGCTTACTTGCGAATCTTCAGTAAACCAGTTGGCACGCAAGGTAATGCTGTGTATATCGTTAATAGCCTTATTGAATTTTAAATTCAAATCTTCCACATTGGAATGCGTGTTGTCGCGCGCGCCATCGCCCTCTTTATGTGTGTAATCAAATAAAAAACCTTTGCCTCCGACATTCATTTTAGTATTTAAAAAGTCACGATTTCCCGCAGTCACACTCAAGTGGCCGCCAAATTTTTCAGGCGCTGGGGGCGTAATGTAATTAATCACGCCACCAGCTGTGAGCGGGCCATATTTGATTTGCGAAGCGCCTTTGAGCACTTCAATACTACTAAAGCGATCTACCGTTGGGTGATAATAACTTTCGTTAGCACCATAAGGCGCGTAGGTGACAGGAATGCCATCTTCTAACAATAGTACTTTGGTTGAGCGTGTTGGGTTCAGCCCGCGCATACCAATATTCGGGCGCATACCTATTCCTTCTTCGTCACGCACCACCACGCCTGGCGCTTTGCGCAGGGCTTCGTTGGTGGTCATGACATGGCTTTCTTCTAAATCTTGCTGCTCAATTAATATCGCTGAACCGGGAATATTCAATAGCTGAGATTGACTGCCAATAATCCGAATACTTTGCATTTCTACGGCATTTGTTTCACTAGCTGACTCAGCCACCGCCAAGCTTGCATGTGTAGCGTATAAAATCATGACGCATGCTGAAATAGTCTTTAGTTTTGCACCTGCAAGTTGGGCTGTACTTGTTTTGTAATATCGCATTTCTTCACCTATTAAATAAGAATTATTCTCAATTAAGTTAAATTCTATATGATAATAGTTCTCATTACAATGTATTTGCAATAAATATATTGAATGTCACATTTTTGACAGTTCTGTTTGCATGACCAACCTCGCCACAGCTTTACGCAGCATTTCATTCATTACAAAAAACTGGCTGGCCTCTAACCTGATAGAAGTACCACCAATTTCAAGTTCTACCTTATC
>JAKPIR010000283.1 GCA_029549705.1 Pseudomonadota bacterium
ATTTATCGGATGCCAGAATATTTACGATGCCATGCCCTTGCGCATCTGTTTGCAATAAGTCATCTAGATTAAGCGCTGGCTCGCCAAACAGCTGGTCGGCGCCCTGCGTTTCTAACTCCAGCAAACTGCGCTGTACCGCACCCACGCTGGCAGACGAAATATTGCCATACTGCGTTTGATATTCAGCCGCATGTTCAGCTGCGTGCTGCATCATGGCGCGTAAATCTTTTAAATCCAGTAGCAACCAGCCATTGTCATCGGCAATTTTAAACACCGAATTTAACACGCCGCCCTGCACTTCATTTAAATTCAGCAAGCGCGCCAATAATAACGGGCCCATTTCGGCAATCGTTGTACGCACGGGGTGGCCTTTCACGCCAAACACATCCCAAAATGTCACCGGACTTTTTTTATAACTAAACTCAGTCAGCGCCAATTGCTGCACTCGTGCTTCCACTTTTGGGTTGCCGCCGCCGGTTTGGCTCAACCCTGCCAAATCGCCTTTCACGTCTGCCATAAACACCGGCACACCCTGCGTTGAAAAGCCCTCTGCCAATGATTGCAATGTTACCGTTTTACCCGTACCCGTCGCGCCTGCAATCAGCCCATGCCGATTGGCCATTTTTGGCAACAGAAAATTAGAAGTTTCTTGATTTTTTGCAATAAGAATTGGAGCTGACATCACGACCCTTTTTTACCAGTGAATGAATGTAATATCAGCATTGTAACAAAGGTCTGCTCACAAACGCACAACTGCCTGAGCTGGGATAAAAATCATCTCAAAACAACAAAAGAAAGTGCACTACTGTGCGAGTGAAAGACGGTGAAAAGTGTTTTAAATTAGTCCATTCAATTTGTTTTATCAGGCCAACCAATCTACTTAAGCAAGCTTTTGCAAACACCTGCGGCTAAAGTCAGCTGATTGGCCAGATTATTTTTTAGTCATTTTTTATTTATTTAATTATTTTAATGAGAAGTCACCATCCCAATCGACGTTATAAGTGGTTTTTGAAGTGAAGTAGCCACTGTATTTGCCCTTGCCTTTGATGCCGGTAAATTTACCCGTACCGTTGACGTATTCCCATGTGCCTTTAAAGCTAGTATTTGGCACATTGTCTTTCATTACCGTGGTCACCTCACCTTTCCATAAAGCGGTGGTGGTGTTGCCATCTTTACTCATGGTGTAATAGCCACTATGCGGGCCATTACCCTGAAACAATTGGCCTATTTCACGGTTCGTCACTTCAGCATCGCTCATATAGCCGCTGCCATCAGTATTTTTGTTTACGCCGGTCAGTTCACCAAACACCAGCATGTGTCCATCTGCAGCAGATGCCAGCGAAGCTTCTTGCTTGGTATAACTTAATGCCGCGCTGCCAGATACTTTTCCACCTTCGGCAAATGCAATTCCACTGGAAAACGCATAAGCGGTAAGTGCAGAAATAAACAGTTTATTCGTTAACGTTTTCATGATTTTTCTCCTTTTAAAAAGTCTTATAGTGAACCAACACAACAAATCAGCCTTGCATTGCTGCCCAAACAATGCCTGGCACTTTCGCCCAACTGGCTTTTTCTTCCATTTCAACAATACGCCGCGTGGTAATCTGCGCGGTTTTATGGCTAGGAAACCAACTAGGTTTAGGGAACACGGTCAGCGGTGCGCGAATGACCGCTTTTTCTATACCTTCCAGCATGGCTGTGTTATGCACAAAGCCGTTGCCGCTTTGAATATCTTCTAATGAACTGCTGGGATGTGCGCCCCAAGGCGGCGAGGCGTGAACAAATGAAAGCCCTGGGAAAGTATTCACCGCTACCGTGCCGTATTTAAGCTTGCAGATTGCCTGTTCAAACGCAGCCTTAATAGCAGGGTCTTTCAAAGATTTTGGATGCACAATAATTGTCGCGTTGAGCGTACCCCAAAGCTTGTTGTTACAAAATTCCACTGCTTTTTCTAGAAATTCTATTGGGTTATGACTTCCCACCTGCACTTCTGAGAGAACGGAACAAAATGGCTCTTCTCGAAATAGAATCTCATTTTCATCTTGCGGGTCAAGACCTAAAATGAATGTCCAAGGTAGTGCGCCCGATTGCGGCTTACCGATGCGTTTCACGTTTGTGCGACCTTGTGTCAGCGCGTGCCAGCGGTCTTGCGCGCCAGGATAATAGGCCTGACGAGGCTCTATGGATTCGCAGACTTTTTGAATCGCCCGCATGAAATTACCACTGCCTGCCCATCCTTTGGGCAATACCATCATTTTGGCTGCATTGCAGAAAAATGAAGCATTCATGGTCATTGCAGCGGCCACGGCCTCCGCCTGAAAGGCGATTTCTTTTTCAGTGTATGGTCCGGGTACCACAATAACGGGGGAAACATTGCCAAGCTCTGAAGTGATGGATTTTTTTAAGAGCGGCTCTTTGCGCTGCCTGCGCTCTTGCTGCTCTGGACCGGGAGAACCCCAAACAATCTGATCGTGTGTTTTATCTGAGCCGGTCAAGTGCACTTCATCAATTTCTGGATGATAGACCAAGTGCCGGCCGACCTCGGCGCCGCCATAAATCACTGCAAAATAATGCTGGTCGATGGCCTCCTTAAAGGCTTCTTCGATAAAAGGTCCAAGATAGGCATTCACCGGATTCATTTTAAGCACACACACCTTGCCTTCGTTGAACATTTTAGTGAGTACATCCATAACGCCAATGGCCCCTATGTTGCCTGCACCCAGCACCAATGCTACCTGACCTTGATGCGCTGGTTTTTTATAGAAACTGGCACGGCCGGTGTCCAAGCTTTTTTCAGTTACATACGGCAGCAGATGAACATCGACTGACACCTCTTTAAACAGCACGCCATCTATCGCGTTATTTGGAAATACGTTCACTGCTAAATTACCCGCGATTGTTTTGCTCACCTTACCGATGGGCGTATTGCCTTTTTGTTGAATTCCACGCAGTGATTCAATAATTAAACGCAACTGACGCACACTACCCCAAGGCCCAGTCGCCCACTCCTCCGCTTCTGCTGGCGAGCCTAAGGTAATACCCTTTGCTTTGCAACCGGCCTGCACACTGCGCTCAGCCACTTGCATTAAGCCGCGCTGCATCGCCACTGCCAATGCAATGCGTTGAGGGATGGACAAGGTGGCAAATGGTTTAGCAGCTTTGCGTAATGCAGCGAGTGTTTCACTAATGTAACTTTGGTCGGACTGCTCTGGACTCGTGACAGACCTTGCGCCGTAACTGGAATATTCACGAAGTTTATCGAATCGTTTGTGATCTAAGTTTTTCATCTTTATTGTCCTCAATTCTGTTGCGCTAAATTTGGTTAAATGAAATTGCAATGACAGGATAGCTTGGTATATGATGTGATTAAAGTTACTTACTGTTACAAGATAGTTACAGTGTCACTTGTTACAGCTGACTGACATATAACCCATTGATATGTAACAATCAGAGATGTGACATAATAAAAATGAGTGCGCAAGTCATCAGGTGGGATGCACATAACCAAGCACTTTTAGATGAGTGCCTGGATCGTGTTTTATCAAGCCTGATATTCGAAAAATCTCACCGTCAGCAGGCATTATTCCGCTACCTTGTTAAAGAAACGCTTTTAGGCAATGCACAGCGCCTGAAAGGTTATACTCTCGGTGTAGAAATATTTGGTCGGGGGACAGATTTTGACCCCACAAATGACGCCATCGTGCGTGTTGAAGTCGGAAGATTAAGAACCAAGCTGCGCGAATACTACAATCTTCACGGGCGTACTGATGAAGTATTATTTAACCTGCCAAAGGGTAGTTATGCAATCGATATCACTCTGCAAAATGCGAGTGCAATTACACTAGAACAAGTTGTTTCCGAGCTGAAAGTTTTCCCAAACCCTATGGAGCAGGCTGCCTCGCTGGCGGTACTGCCTTTCACAAATTTAGGCGCTAATCATGATCAGGAATACTTTGTTGACGGCATAGCCGATAACCTCATTTTTGAACTATCCCGACTTTCGGCACTATTAGTGATTTCAAGGCAATCCTCATTTGCGTATAGAGACGGTAAAAAATCCGCAAAAGAAATCGGTAAGGAACTGGGCGTTAGATACTTACTTGAAGGGACTGCTCAGATTTCTGAAAATCGTTTAAGACTGACCGTCAGACTAATTGAAACCAGCACTGAAACTTATGTGTGGGCAGAGCGTTATGAAAGTACCTTACATGAGCTTTTTGCCCTACAGGATGAAATTACCCTGAGTATCGTCAAGGCACTACAGGTCAAGCTATCGCCTGCTGAAGCGGAATTGTTTGGTCATGAAGGCACCGAAAGTATTGAAGCGCATGATGCTTTATTACGTGGTATGGCTTGTCATTGGAAATATTCACCTAAATTCGTCGCCGAAGCACGCATTCATTTTACCAGAGCAGTTGAATTAGACCCCTACTATGCCTCAGCACATGCATGGCTTGCGAGAACATTGCTTTTTCAGTGGGTAATGAGGTGGGACTTGGATGACAACCTCAGATTTGAAGCTTTAAAGCATGCTCAAAAAGCGGTAGAAATTAACAGTAAACTCTCTTATGCGCAATCTATGTTGGGCTGGGCTAACCTTTGGCTGAAGCAACGCGACGCATCCATTGCGGCCTGCCGCCAGGCCGTGGCCATGGACCCCAATAATTTTGAGGCACATATATTTTTATCAATGAGTTTATCCGCCGCCGGGTTTGGCGTAGAGGCACTTTACTACATGGAGAAGGCGCAGCGACTAAATCCACATTCTTCCCCTTTTTATGAATATACGCTTGGGTTGGCGCATTACGTATTGAAGAATTACGACAAAGCTATTAACTGCTTCAAGCGAGGCTGCGCTTTGAGTGCAACGTTTCCACCCAATTATGTGTATCTTTGCACTACCTATGCCCTGCTTGGCATGGAGGAGGAAATGCGAACTAGTCGCGATGCTTTTCTGTCCATTGTTGGCGGCAACAAGGCCATCATTGAACCGCCTTGGACTGATGAAAAATTGGCCGAAGAGTACGAGCGCCTCATCCAATTAGCGGGATTAAGATAACCTCACACTGAATAGCCCTAGACATTCTCAAACGCTTCACACAACTGACTTAACAACTGCCCAAATAACGGAAACAACTCTTCTTTACTGTGCGGGCTTTCATCATCGGTACCAGCAACCACAAATGCAATGGTGAGTTTGTCGAGGTTTTCTCTAAACTCAGCCCAGTGCTCGGCCTCTGCATCAGCAATGAGTTGAAACTTATGAAGGCCTGACTCGATAATTTCAATTAACTCCGGCTCTGGCAAACCAGCAAACAGGGTTTTGGCAATGGTAATTTGCGCAGTTTGAAAGTTAGGAGTAATGTCCTCTGCCACCAAGGGGCGGGTAAAAAAGGCATAAACCAGTAACGCATAAGCCTGGTAGACACCCAAGATGTCAAAATTTTCTCTGCGCTCGGCACTCGGAGACCGCTCAGCCGCCTGAATTGCCTTAAAAGTCACGTAGCAACTTAAAAAGTCTGCGGCTACTAAGGCATCGTATTCATCCAAATCGGCGTTCGGTTTAACTTCATCATCACAGGAAGTTTCAGCTAAACACAGCGCGTGGATGAGTTTAAGTCGTTTTGAATATTGAATTTCCATTTCAAATCCTAGTTAATTGTTTAAAAATTTACGCCCGCTGATGCAGGCTAATCGAGTGCAGGTATTGTCTCTAATAATTCATGTAGCGCTAACCAACGCATTTCCGCAGTTTCAATCTGATGACTTAACTCAGATTGCTTTTTTAGCAGATGTTGCAATTCGGTTTTATCAGTAGCGGTATACAGCGCGCTATCATTCAAACGTTCATCACATTGGGTTTTTTCATCACTCCACTTGGCAATGTTATTATCTAACTGTTCGATTTCTTTTAATATGGGCCTGCGTTCTGCAATTCTGGCCTGACGCTCGATTTTATTGGCCGCGCGGTCATTTTTATTGGGTTTATTTTCAACAATCATTTGTGTCGCCTGTTTTTCTTTTAAACGCTGCTCATTGAGCCATTGACTGTAACCTTCTAAATCACTTTCAAATGGCTGTGCTTTACCATCGGCGACTAAAATAAATTCGTCACAAGTGGCGCGCAGTAACGCTCTATCATGCGAGACTAAGATTACGCCACCTTCATAATCTTGCAGGGCCAGCGTCAAAGCATGGCGCATTTCTAAATCTAAATGGTTGGTGGGTTCATCCA
>JAKPIR010000304.1 GCA_029549705.1 Pseudomonadota bacterium
TCAACAGCACCTTCAACTTGTTGCTCAACTGCCGCACCATCTACCGCTGTATCTGCTGGCTTATTCAAATTGTTGTACAAGAAGAAAGCCAAGATTGCTGCAGCAATTGCAATGACCCATGGCAAGAAGTTAAAACCACCAGCAGCTGTACCAGCGTTGTTGCCATGTGCTAAACCTGTGATTTCTTTTGCTGCCGCCGCTGGGTCAGCAGCACCGTAAATCGCTGCGCCTGCAACAACAATGTCTGCACCTGCATCAACCACTTGACGCACTGTAGCGGCTTTAATACCACCAGCAACAGAAACTTTAGCGCCTGTTTTTAAACCTGTTACCAAAGCTAAATCACCAAAAGGTGTTTGACCAGCTGCTTGTTGATCTAAACCAGTGTGCACGCCAATGATGTGCGCGCCCAATTTAGCGACTTCTAATGTACGCGCTTTTTTGTCTGCAACGTTGATTAAGTCAACTTGAGCTTGTTTGCCGTATTTGTTTGCAACGTCAATCACACCTTTGATTGTACCTATGTCTGAAGTACCGAGTACGGTCACGATGTCAGCACCAGCTTTGAAGAATGGCTCCGCTTCGTAGAAACCAGCATCCATTGTTTTCAGGTCAACTAAGATTTTGTTGTTTGGGAATTTTGCACGCAATACTTCAAGCAATTTGATACCGTTGTGCTTGATGCAAGGCGTACCAATTTCCAAAATATCTACGTGTGGAGCAACCTTGGTTGCTAATGCGACTGTACCGTCGAAATCTAATGAATCTAGTGCCATTTGGGTTTGAGCCATGCTACATCCTCCCGCAAAAAGTAAATTACAAGTAATTTATTTGAGTTAAAAAAGTTCGTTTTAAAATAGTTTTTTTTGTGTAAAAACACACATTTCGCGATAATAACATGCAGTTCACATGAAATTAAACAATTTTTTACTTTATTTCTTTGAAATCATCATAATTTTTGATTGGCGATACAAGATAAACTTCTTAAATCTTTCTAGATTTCAGCATTTGCAATCGCCTACTTTTAACTAAAGCAAATCGTTAGATGAGTTGAGTGAGCGCACTGATAAGTGCTTGAGACTGCGCCTCTGTGCCGATTGTGATGCGAAGATACTCTTTAATTCTTGCGGGTGATTGAAATTGCCGCACAATAATGCCTTGTTCACGCAATTGGGCTGAGAGTTCACAGCCCGCTTTCACCCGATGCTTGGCAAAAATGAAATTTGCGCCGGAAGGCAGCACATCAAAACCCAAAGCTTGCATGTCTTTCACCAATCGCTCGCGCGTGGCAACGACTTGCTGGCAAGTATGTTCAAAATACGCTTGATCCTGCATCGCAGCGATTGCGCCAGCTTCGGCAAAACGGTCTATTGGATAAGAGTTAAAACTATCTTTAACGCGAATCAGTGCTTCGATTAAATCCGGGTGACCCAAAGCAAATCCCACACGCAAACCAGCAAGTGAACGAGATTTAGATAACGTTTGCGTGACTAACAAATTAGGGTTTTGCTGAATTAATCTTACCGCTGACTCCGTACCAAAATCCACATAGGCCTCATCGACCACCACCACAGATTCAGGGTTGCGCTTAAATAATTGCTCAATTTTAGCGAGCGGCAGCGGAATTCCCGTTGGCGCATTCGGGTTTGGCAGGATGATGCCGCCGTTGGGTTGCAAATAATCTTCTATATCAATTTCGAACTGCTGATTCAATGCAACTGTTTTGTACTGAATTTGATATAACCCACAATACACTGGGTAAAAACTATAGGTGATGTCAGGAAAAAGCAATGGTTTATCGTGCTTTAACAACGCCTGGAATACATGGGCCAGTATTTCATCGGAGCCGTTACCGACAAACACTTGGTTTGCCTGCAGACCATAATAGTTTGCAATTGCTGATTTCAGCTTGTCTGAATTTGGATCTGGGTAAAGACGCAACGTCTCCGCCGCTTCCGCCTTTAATGCCTCAAGCACTTTGGGGCTTGGCGGATAGGGGTTTTCATTGGTGTTGAGCTTAATCAGATTTTTAAGCTTAGGCTGCTCACCCGGTACATACGGGGTGAGCGTGTGGACAATATCACTCCAGAATTTACTCATTTTTTAAACGATACTCTGCAGAACGCGCATGCGCTTGCAAGCCCTCTCCATAAGCAAGCGTTGCAGCCACTTTACCAAGCACCTGAGCTCCTGCAGATGACACCATAATCAGGCTTGAGCGCTTTTGGAAATCGTACACGCCGAGTGGGGATGAGAATCTTGCCGTCCTTGAGGTAGGCAACACGTGATTAGGCCCTGCACAGTAGTCGCCGAGCGCTTCACAAGTGTCACGTCCCATAAAAATCGCACCGGCATGCTTAATTTTTTTAGAAAGAGCTAGTGGGTCTTCCACCGAAAGTTCCAAGTGTTCTGGCGCAATGTAGTTGCAAATGGCCACGGCCTCATCTAAATCCTTGGTTAAAATCAAGGCACCGCGGTCCGTAATAGAGGTATTAATAATGTCTTTACGCGGCATCTCTTCAACAAGTCGTTGCATACTGGCAGCGACCTCGGCTAAAAACGTAGCATCTGGCGACAGTAAAATGGATTGCGCCAGTTCATCATGCTCGGCTTGGCTGAATAAATCCATAGCAATCCAATCGGGGTTGGTTTTTCCGTCACAAATCACTAAGATTTCTGAAGGTCCTGCCACCATATCAATGCCAACCACGCCGAATACGCGGCGTTTCGCAGCGGCTACATAAGCGTTCCCTGGGCCAACGATTTTATCCACCTGCGGTACCGTTTGCGTGCCATAAGCCAGCGCACCGACGGCTTGCGCACCCCCAATACAGAATACGCGATCCACTCCACATACCGCAGCAGCGGCTAAAACCAGCGCATTTTTTTCGCCATTTGGGGTTGGCACCACCATGATGAGTTCTTGCACGCCGGCCACTTTTGCCGGAATGGCATTCATCAGCACGCTCGATGGATATGCCGCTTTGCCGCCCGGCACATAAAGACCCACGCGATCTAACGACGTGACTTGCTGCCCAAGCAGCGTCCCATCGGCCTCTGTGTAGCTCCACGATTGCATCAGCTGTTTTTCATGATAACTGCGCACGCGCGCTGCGGCTGACTGCAAGGCTTCGCGCTGTGCTGCTGGCAAACCGTTGAGGGCTGCCGTTAACTCGGCCTGACTGATTTCTAGCTCAGGAAGATTCTTCGCACTGGTTTTGTCAAAGCGATTGGTATATTCCAGCACCGCTTCATCACCGCGCGCTTTCACATCTTTTAAAATATTCGCAACCACAACATCAATGCTATCGTCTTGCGCAGTTTCAAATGCCAGCAAGGCTTTTAAGTCCGCATCAAAACTTGCATCTTTGGTGGATAGTTTTCTAATATTCATCATGTATTTTCAACTTCATCGTGTTTCGGTTTTTAATTTCTTAGCATGTTTTTATGTTGATTTATCAAGCATAAACATATCGTTTTTGGGGTCAATTTTAATTGCAACCTTTTTCGATGCTCTGTGAGCCTTTATTTACAAGGCTTCCAGGGCATATTTTTTCACTCGGGGAATTTTAGCTGCAAAACCCCTGTTTAATTCTCTGGATTTTTATTTATGCGCCGCGCTTGGCTATCGCTTGGCTAAACGCATCCATGATGGGCTGAATTTTGGCACGATTAAGTTTGAACGACGCCTGATTGACCACCAAACGCGAGCTTACCTCACCCACCTCTTCTACTGCTTTGAGGTGATTCGCGCGTAAAGTTCCACCCGTACTCACCAAATCAACAATTACATCGGCCAAACCAACCAGCGGGCCTAATTCCATCGAGCCATAAAGCTTGATTAAATCGACATGCATGCCTTTTGCTGCAAAGTGTTCGCGTGCGGTTTTTACATATTTAGTCACCACTTTTAAGCGCGCGCCGCTACGAATCGATGCAAAATAATCAAAATCTTCACGCACGGCCACCATCATTTTACATTTGGCAATTTGCAAATCAATTGGCTGATACAGCCCTTCACCACCATGCTCATCTAATACATCTTTACCTGCAATGCCTAAATCGGCGGCGCCGTATTGCACATAGGTTGGCACATCACTCGCGCGAACAATAATCAGGCGCACATCGTCACGATTGGTGCCAATAATCAATTTACGCGAGGCTTCAGGGTCTTCCGCCGCGATAATGCCTGCCGCCGCCAGCAATGGCGTGGTTTCTTCAAAAATACGGCCCTTTGAGAGTGCGATGGTAATCATGGTTTAAACCCGCTTAACATTAGCGCCCAGCGCGTTGAACTTGGCTTCTAAATGCTCGTAACCACGGTCTAGATGATAAATGCGCTCAATCACCGTTTCACCACGTGCCACGAGCCCAGCCAGCACAAGACTGGCAGAAGCACGAAGATCAGTTGCCATCACCGTTGCGCCATCTAAATATTCAACGCCTTTCACCAGTGCAGTATTGCCATCAATGCTAATGTCAGCGCCCATACGCTGCATTTCCTGCACATGCATAAAACGATTTTCAAAAATAGTTTCGGTCACTTTTGCAACCCCTTCTGCCGTCGCGTTCAACGCCATAAACTGCGCTTGCATGTCGGTAGGAAAAGCCGGATGTGGTGCAGTGCGAATATTCACCGCCTTGAGTTTGCCATCACTTTTCACCGTGATACTTGTTGCATCGTGCGTTACCGTGGCGCCTGCTTCACGCAATTTCTCAATCACCGCATCAAGCAAATCAGCACGCGCATTTAGTAGCTTGACTTCACCGCCCGTCATAGCAGCGGCCACCATATAGGTGCCCGCCTCAATGCGGTCGCACACCACATGATGCGTTGTACCTTTAAGCTTTTCTACACCGACAATCGTTATCACATCGGTGCCGGCACCGGTAATGTTTGCACCCATTTTAATCAGCATCTCGGCCAAATCGACGACTTCTGGCTCTTTGGCGGCATTTTCCAGCACCGTAGTGCCTTCTGCCAAACTTGCTGCCATCATCAGATTTTCAGTGCCGGTCACCGTGACTAGATCCATGTAGTAACGCGTACCCTGCAAACGCCGATTGGGCAGGTGTAGCGTGCTGGCCTGAATGTAGCCATGCGTGATGTGAATGGCCGCACCCATGGCCTGCAAGCCTTTAATGTGTAAATCTACAGGGCGGGAGCCGATGGCACAGCCGCCAGGCAATGAAACGCGTGCTGTACCAAAGCGCGCCAGCAACGGGCCCAGCACCAAAATTGACGCGCGCATCGTTTTGACCATTTCATAGGTCGCCTCAAAAGAGGCGACATCAGTTGCATCTAACGTCACCGCATCTGCGTTGCGGCTGATTTTAACCCCCATCATGTCAAGCAGTTTAAGGGTAGTATCAATATCTTTTAATGCAGCGACACCGCTGAGTTGGAGCGGTGTTTCAGCCAATAAAGCGGCGCATAAAATAGGTAGGGCAGCGTTTTTGGCGCCTGAAATAGTGACTTCGCCGTGCAGACGGTTGCCACCTTGTATGATTAATTTATCCAATTATTTCGCCGTACCTGTCTATTTAGAACCTAATAAAGTTTGAAGTTCGCCACTTTCGTACATGGCACGCATGATATCTGAGCCGCCCACAAATTCACCGTTAATGTAGAGCTGGGGAATAGTTGGCCAGTTGGCATACTGTTTGATGCCTTCACGGATAGCTTGATCTTGTAGCACATCAATTGCCAAATACTTTGCTTGGCAGGCATCGAGAATTTGCGTTGCCAAATTTGAAAATCCACATTGTGGAAATTTTGGTGACCCCTTCATGTATAACACCACAGGGTTTGTCGTCACGGTTTCTTTAATTTTAGTTTGTGTATCCATAATCACTTTCTATTGAATTAACTTAATATTTCAACGGCTTAACGCCTGCCATTGGTCTGGCGTATACGTTTTCATTGAGAGCGCGTGAATTTCAGCACGCATGCGATCCCCCAACGCGCCATAGACCAGTTGATGTTGCTGCACCATGTTTTTTCCGGTAAATGACGGACTCACCACCACCGCCTCAAAATGCGTCCCATCGTCACCGATTACCTGAATGTAATCACATGGCAGACCTTGTTGAATATAACTTTGCAATTGTGCTGCGCTTAACATGCTTGTTGCTAGCCTCTTAATTTATAGCCTGATTTTAGCATTTTTAAACACACCCATGCTAATCCCAATAAAAATCCAATCACGACCATTAAGCTTAGCCAAGGTGAAACGTCTCCTTTGCCAAAAAAACCAAACCTAAAGCCATCTATCATATAAAAAAACGGGTTGAATTTTGACACGACTTGCCAAAACGGCGGCAATGAATGTATGGAATAAAATACACCTGATAAAAATGTTAGCGGCATAATCACAAAATTCTGAAACGCGGCCATCTGGTCAAATTTATCAGCCCAAATGCCCGCGATAATACCGAACGTACCCAGCAGTGCACTACCTAACACGGCAAACGTCAAAATCCATCCAATATGTACAATCGGTAAATCTACAAAAAACAGGGCAACTAAATAGATCACAAAACCAACAAACAGGCCACGTATCATCGCCGCTGCTAAGAGTGCGATATAAAACTGCAAGTAACTCAGCGGAGTCAGTAATATAAATACAATATTACCCATTACTTTTGACTGAATCAGGCTTGATGAGCTGTTCGCAAACGCATTTTGCAGTAACGACATCATGATGAGCCCGGGAATTAAAAAAGCGGTGTAGGCCACATTTTCATACACTTGCACATGGCTGGCCAACACATGCGAAAATATCAACAAATACAGCAAGGCAGTGAGTACGGGCGAGGCCACCGTTTGAAATGCCACACGCCAAAAGCGTAGCACTTCCTTTTTAAACAAAGTGTAAGTGCCGCGCCATTTTTGATTGATTAAACGCATGACATCTTAGCTTTGTAAAATTGAATCAGTGTTACGATGACTTGCACTGCCAACCAGCGACATAAACACATCTTCCAAATCAGGCTCAATCAGTTGCATATCATCGATTTGCACATTCGCTTTTCGCAATTCACTTAATGCAAATTCCACTTGGCTTAAATGACTGAGCGCCAACATATAGACGCCATGCTCACCACTCTTTAGCATGGAGAATAGAGGCGCGGGTAGTGGCGCCCCGCCTAAATCAAGACGTAAATTTTTACCAGCATACTTATTAAGTAGGTTTGCTGTGCTATCCAAAGCGACGATTTCACCCTGCTTCATCATCGCCACGCGCGAACAGAGCGTTTCGGCCTCTTCAAGATAATGCGTCGTGAGAACAATCGTATGCCCATCACGATTGAGCTTTTTGATAAATTCCCAAAGCATTTGGCGCAGTTCCACATCAACACCCGCTGTTGGTTCATCTAACACGATTACCGGTGGCTTATGGGCTAAAGCCTGTGCAATCAGTGCTCTTCGCTTCATTCCTCCTGAAAGTTTACGCATATTGGTATGCGCTTTATCGGTTAACCCCAGACCTTCAAGAATCTCATCTACCCAGGCGTCATTTTCCCTACCTCGTCCAAAATAACCTGCCTGAAAACGAAGCATTTCCCGTACATTAAAAAACGGATCAAACACCAACTCTTGCGGCACAACACCCAATGCCATACGGGCAGCCTGATAATCATTGACGACATCGTAGCCCATCACGCTTGCTGACCCGTAAGTAGGCTTCAACAACCCTGCCAGAATATTGATTAAAGTGGATTTACCGGCACCGTTCGGGCCCAGTAAGCCAAAAAACTCGCCTTGCGGAATCGTTAAATCAATGCCATTCAGCGCTTGCAATTCGCCAAAATGTTTATGTACCCGATTAAATTGAATTGCAGGCTTCATTCTCTTTTTACTAGTGATTAGTGATTTCGTTGTTTAAATTTTGATGAAACGCTAAATAAAATACGGCTTGTTAAGTAACAAGCCGTTAAAGATGCGCATTGATTGTGTTAAGTTGCAATGTTTAACTTTTATGCAATTCAATAAAAGCTCATGAAGCCGTCGCGGGGATAAATTCACTTACCCCATAAAGCGATGCCAAGCTCGTTAAATTGGCGGGCAAATGGGTAAATGCAACCTTCTTATTCACTGCAACTGCACGGCGCTGCCACTCCATCATCAAACTTAATGCGGCAGTATCGACATCTGTCACTTTAGAAAAGTTAATTTCAATTACGGGTTCACTACTTGCGAACTTAGCACTCTCAAGTAACAACTTATTCACCGTGTCAACAATCACCGGCCCTGCTACGCTCCAAGTGTGTGCATGCTGAGTGATGGAGGATAACGTTGAATTTTCCATTGATATGACTACCCTAAAAAGCTAAACACCGGCCGATTTATTTTTTTCGGCTAGCTTCTTGTTCAAACTATCTATACCATTTTGACGAATTTCCTGTGAAAATTGGCTGCGATAATTAGTCACCAAGCTCACACTCTCAATCACGATGTCATAAACTTTCCAACCATTTGGACCTTTTACCAAACTATAATCAACCGCAATCGGCTGGCCACCGTTTTGTAAAATTTGAGTTTTAACGGTGACATTTTTTGCATCAG
>JAKPIR010000345.1 GCA_029549705.1 Pseudomonadota bacterium
GGTGTTAGTATTGATGGGGGCTTTCAATTTTGTAAAACATCCTGCAAGGTAAGTTAAATGAGCGAAAAGCCTACGAGTAATGTCAATTCAACAAAAGTTGAAGAAACCAAAGTGCCCCTAGAAGATGTCATGATTTCTCTATATGCATCGCAGGAGAAAATTTATCCGCGTAGCGTATCAGGTTTTTTTACTAGTTGGCGTTGGGTCATGATATGGGCTACACAACTCTTTTTCTATGGCGTACCTTGGATTAACTGGGGGAGTCGTCAGGCCTTACTTTTTGATTTAGAAGCAAGACGGTTCTATATTTTCAATTTAGTCTTTTATCCGCAGGACTTAATTTATCTTACCGCAATCCTTATTATTTCAGCTTTATCACTGTTCCTTTTTACTGCAGTGGCAGGTCGCCTGTGGTGCGGTTACGCATGCCCGCAAACTGTTTATACCGAGATATTTTTATGGATAGAACGGAAAATTGAAGGTGACCGGGCGGCCAGAATGAAGTTGGATGCTGCGCCTATGTCGGCTAATAAGGCGTTTAGAAAAACAGCCAAGCAGGTTGCTTGGATTGTATTTGCATTATGGACAGGGTTTACTTTTGTCGGTTACTTCACACCAATTCGTGAACTCGCTACCGAAGTGCTGGCGAATAATTTAGGCCCTTGGCAGACATTCTGGATATTATTTTACGGCTTTGCTACTTATGGTAATGCGGGGTATATGCGTGAGCAAGTGTGTAAGTACATGTGTCCTTATGCACGTTTTCAAAGCGCGATGTTTGATGATGATACTTTGATTGTCACCTACGATGAGGCGCGTGGGGAACCACGTGGTAGTCGTTCTCGCAAAGCGGAAGTGAACCGGGCTAAAAGCTCTGATAAGCAATTAGGGGCTTGTATAGACTGTACGTTATGCGTGCAAGTGTGCCCCACCGGCATTGATATTCGCAAAGGATTGCAATATGAGTGCATCGGCTGTGGGGCTTGTGCAGACGTGTGCGATACCGTGATGGATAAAATGGGTTACGAGCGTGGGCTAGTGAAATACTCAACGCAAAATGCGGTTACCAACAATTGGTCACGTCAGCAAATGATACAGCGCGTATTCCGTCCGCGCGTGCTAATTTACTCGGCGGTATTATTGGCTTTGATTGTGGCTGTGGTTGCAAGTTTGTGGTTAAGAACGCCCTTCAGGGTGAACGTGATGCGCGATGGCGTGATGGCGCGGCTGAGTGATGATGGTAAAATTGAAAACGTGTACCGCCTGCAAATTATGAACGGCACTGAAACCACGCAGCATTATGTGTTAAATGTGACGGGCCTAAAAGATGTGGAAATAGAGACAGAAGCCACCAAGGATGTCGAAGGTGATGATGAACATCATCTAAAATCAATTGCAGTGAAGCCTGCTGAATCACGCTCAGTGATTGTTGACTTAAAAATACCTGATGGCACGCTGGATTCTGGCTCGCATAAAATTAAGTTTGAGATTCAGTCATTAGAAGGTCAGCAGACAGTAACAGAGAAGTCTGTATTTCTAGTGCCGCGCTAGTCAGCGTAATATTCTTAAGCATTGATCGTCACAAACAAAAAGGAAAGAGCATGGAAAAACTAGATACCAAACCATGGTGGCGTTACGGCTACGTTTGGTTTTTAATGGCGGGGCCGTTTATTGTGATTATTGCTGGCTTTATAACGGCGTATCTTGCAATTACCCGGCCAGATCCTGTCATTGATGATAATTACTACCGTAATGGGATTGAAATCAACAAAACACTGAATGAAAAACGCGACAGTTTAGCGCCAGCGGGGCAAGCCAGAAATCATGCGGCAACAGGCATCAAACCCACGCAAAACGCACCTGTACAACCATAAAAGATTGCTGAGAAACGGCCGAGAAAAATTTTATGCCCTGCGAGCCTTTGTTTATAAGGCTCACAGGGCATCGAAAAAGGTTGTAGTGTTTTTATTGGAAATTTTGCTAAAAAAACACCAATTCAGCAAGGTGTTTGTGCATTGATATTCTGTTGCAATGTAGACCCAATTTTGTATCACTTCTGAAAGTAATCACGATGACAACTCATGTGGATATTGCGGTTATCGGTGCCGGGCCAGCAGGCTTATGTTTAGCTAAATCGCTTGCTGATACCGGCCTGTCAGTGATGTTAATTGAGCGGCAGAGTGAAGCGGCCATTGCAGACCCTGCTTTTGACGGGCGTGAAATTGCAATCACGCATCATTCCGCTAATTTGATGCAGGCGCTAGGGTTGTGGGCGCATATTGAACCGCAAGCCATTTCACCGTTGCGCGATGCGCGTGTTTTAAATGGCACCTCCTTGTTCTCGCTAAAATTTAGCCACACCGAAACGAAGCAGTCTGAGTTGGGCTTTCTCATTGCAAATCATCATATTCGCAAGGCCGCATATGAAGTAGTAAAAGACTGCCCTGCAGTCAATTTATGCACGGATGCACAGGTAAAAAACTTAGTAGCCAATAAAGACAATGTCAGCATCACATTGGCAGATGGAAAAACAATACAGGCTAAATTGTTAGTGGGCGCGGACAGCCGTTTTTCTGAAACACGACGTGCCATGGGCATTGCCGCAGACATGCATGATTTTGGCAAAACCATGATGGTGTGCGTGATGGAACACACAGTTTCACATGAACACACCGCTTGGGAATGGTTTGACTACGGGCAAACGCTCGCGCTATTACCCATGAATGGTCTACGTTCTTCAGTTGTTGTTACCTTGCCGCCCAATGAAATCGCACGTTTAATGCATGCGCCGGCGGATGAATTCAGTCAAGAGATGGCAGCGCGCTTTCAACACCGATTAGGCGCCATGCAACTTGCCTCAACCCGGCACGCATATCCGCTCGTTACTACGTACGCAAAAAGAATGATTGGCCAGCGATTTGCACTAGTGGGTGACGCCGCAGTCGGCATGCACCCAGTGACCGCGCATGGTTTTAATTTTGGTTTAAAAGGTGTTGAGACGCTATCTAGAGAAATTAAATTGGCAGCATCGCTAGGGCACGATATAGGCAGCAACAGCCTACTCATGCGTTATGAAAGAACCCATCGGCGTGACACGCGCCCGCTGTTTATGGCAACGCATGCCATTGCAAAGCTGTATACCAGTGAAATATTACCGGCCCGATTACTCCGCGCAGGTGCGCTACGATTAGGAAGTCGTGTTAAGCCATTCAAACATGCGGTAGGCGCAATGCTGGCCGATGCCCGCTAAGGATTCACAAAAACGTTAAGCCCGAGTTCACGAATTCGGTTCGCCACGTTTTTCAGCCAATCTGCTGAAAGGCGGCTTAGTCTTGGCGCTTCAGCTTGGTAAGAGGGTCTGGCCAAACCGTAAAGATGCACGCCTGCAATGACTTCCTTAACTTGGCTGATTAACGTCAAATAATCGGCAATATCTTGCGCTGTAGGCGGCAGACCGTCGAGTGCGAACATGCAGGTCTGAATATAGGTAGGGCAGGCTGCCGCACATTTTTTTAGGCGTTCAAGATGGCTATGCGGGCTGAGATTCACATCATTGATGCGCGCAATGCCTTCTTTTGTTCCCGCATCAAGCTTAAACCAAACCTCACCATTGCATTGCGCTAGATGCTGCATGCTCGTGATGATGCTCGGTTTATCCATCAAACTGCCATTGGTGATGAGCCGTATTTTGATTTTTCCAATCAAATCAAAGTCGCGCAGGATTTTCTCTACAAGTAACAGCACTTCCGGAAATTCTTTAGCACTAGTGGGTTCGCCATTGCCAGAGAATGCAATGTCCATTAACTGTCGATCTGCTTCGGCCACGTGGCGCAACATAAAGTCACCATGTAAGATGTCGTGCAGAAAAGTACGCAACTCTTGTTCAAGTATGCTTAACTCAATAGGCGGAGGTGTGCCGCGTGTGAGATTTGGCACACTGCAATAAACACAGCGCCAGTTACAGGCATTGTTAGTGTTCAGATTAATGCCAATCGATACGCCGCCAGCCCGTCGCGAGACTACCGGGTATACATATTTCAAGCCGCTGACATCGCGGTTGTGGTCAACTACCGTAAGAAATTTATCTTTGGACATTATCGAATAAAAGATTATTCGCTTAAACGTTTAAGCGCAAGTTTGGGCGTTGAAAATTTTCTTCAGTGCATCGGGGTTGAGGATTTTCACGTAGCGTTGTTTCACTTCAATGATGCCGTCTTCGCTGAATTTTGAAAAAGTGCGGCTGACGGTTTCTAACTTCATGCCTAAATAACTGCCAATTTCTTCACGCGTCATTCTGAGTGTGAGCTCAGATTGTGAAAAACCGCGTGCATGTAAGCGCTGGACTAAATTTAACAAAAATGCAGCCAAACGCTCTTCAGCCCGCATATTGCCGAGCAACATCATGACGCCATTTTCACGCACAATTTCACGGCTCATGATTTTGTGTACATGGCGTTGCAATACCGGAAATTCGCGCGATAAATCTTCAACATCAGCAAACGGCATCACGCAGACTTCCGCGTCTTCAAGTGCGATAGCGCTGCAGTTGTGATGATCACTGACAATGCCATCTAAGCCCATAATTTCGCCCGCCATTTGAAAGCCGGTGACTTGTTCGCGACCATCTTCGGTTGAAACGCAGGTTTTAAAAAAGCCCGTACGAATCGCATAGAGCGACTTAAAAGCGTCTCCGGTGCTGAATAGCTTTTCGCCCTGTTTGATTTTGCGGCGCTTTTCAACCACCTCATCTAACCGATGCAAGTCTTCAGGATTAAACCCAATGGGCATACAAAGCTCACGCAAGTTGCAATTTGAACACGCTACTTTAATGGTAGGTAGGGCCTTAGCGGGTGTGGCCAAATCTTGCGGTGAGTCAGAAGAAATCTCTAGGTTCATGGTTGTGCGATAAGCTGGCTTTTGACAAAGTTGTCAACTATATAAGCATAACGCTTAAGTGGCTTTGTTGCTAGTCATAGACATGATTAATTCATGCTGACGCATAGGAATCTAAGCGCCATAAAATGATAAGGTTTGGAGAAGATTTGCTAGTCAATCACTATGCTTCATAGCAAAATAAAGATGCAGGCTAAGCTATTGAGAAAAATTCAATGGAATAATAAGCACTAAAAAATTACACGAGTAAAAAATACTGCCCTGCAAGCCTTATAAATAAAGCCTTGCAGGCCGATGCAAAAAGGTATGTAAACTCATTTGATTTGCATCAAAGTTTTTTATTGAGAAAACTGGCATATTGGCACGCTAGATTAGGAGTGGTTTCGAGATGAAAAATAATACATTAAATGCAAATAATACGATTGCTGTGGAGGTGTGCCCAGCGGCCTCTGCGATGCCCTGCGTTACGGCGGAAATGTTGCAAAAATATGATGTCTCTGGCCCTCGTTATACCTCATACCCGACGGCAGACCGATTTGTAGAAGCCTTCACCGAGGAGGCTTATCAGCTTGCTTTAGCGCAACGGCGTTTGGGTGGCGCGTCATTGCCACTGTCGATTTATGTGCATATTCCATTCTGCGAGTCGCTGTGTTTTTTCTGTGCCTGTAATAAAATTGTAACCAAGCACCATGAGCGTAGCGCCGAATACTTAACCTATCTTAGCCGTGAAATTGATTTGCATGTTGCCCATTTGGGTGCAGGCCAAACCATTTCGCAATTACATTTAGGCGGCGGTTCGCCAACATTTTTCTCAGATGAAGAGCTGGCCGAACTCATGGCGCTGCTTAAACGTAGCTTTGTGTTTGCGCCAGGCGGTGAATATTCTATTGAAGTCGATCCGCGTACCGTTGATGAAAAGCGTTTGGCGCATTTGGCATCACTCGGGTTTAATCGCTTGAGTTTCGGCGTACAAGATTTCGATCCGGAAGTCCAAAAAGCGGTACATCGTATTCAGCCGGAAGCGCAAGTGTTTGATTTGGTTGCAGCGGCCCGCAGCCTAGGTTTTGATTCCGTAAATGTTGATTTGATTTACGGTTTACCCAAGCAAACACCAGCATCATTTGCACGTACGCTAGAGCAAATTGTAACATTAAGACCCGATAGAATAGCGCTTTACGCTTATGCCCACTTACCCGAGCGCTTTAAGCCGCAACGCCGTATTGATGCCTATGAATTGCCGGCCGCCGCAGATAAAATCGCCATGCTTGCAAATGCGTTATCAGAATTTATGCGTGCCGGGTATGTGTATGTGGGGATGGATCACTTTGCTTTACCTGATGATGATTTAGCGGTGGCCAAACGCCAAGGCAGATTGCACCGTAATTTTCAAGGTTACAGCACACAACCGGATTGCGATTTAATCAGCTTAGGGGTGTCAGCCATTGGCCGCGTGGGGAATACTTATAGCCAAAACGCTAAAACGCTTGAAGAATATTATGATGCGATTAATTTAGGTCATTTGCCGATTGTGCGTGGTTTAGCGTTATC
>JAKPIR010000346.1 GCA_029549705.1 Pseudomonadota bacterium
TTACATCGAAATGTTTTATAACCCGAAACGCCGACATAGTTACGCAAATCGGCTTTCTCCAGTAGAATTTGAAAGGCAATACTTCAGCAGGCAAGAAAGTGTCTAGTGGAGTCGGGGCAATTCACTTTTTATGCTTTTATGAAAGCTAAAGGGCAATCTGTTAAAGACTCTAAAACGGCTGGTGGCTCGTACGGAATTGGTAAATTTGCGCCATATGCAGTTTCAAAATTACGTACTGTTTTTGTTTCTAGTATTTCAAAAAGCAATGACGGAAAACTTACACAATTAACACAAGGTCGCTCAATTTTAATGTCACATGACGTTGGTGCGGAAAGAAAACAAGGGTTAGGTTTTTGGGGGGTTAAAAATCGCTGTCAACCTATTATTGGTAATGATGCAACTCCAAGTTGGCTTGCCAGAGGGAATAGCTCTGAGCAAAAAACAGGTACTAAATTAAGCATTCTAAGTTTTGATGAACCTAAAAATTGGCAAAAGCTACTTACAATGTCTGTAATGGAAAACTTTTTTGGTGCTATTAGTGATGGGCGACTGGTTGTCAATATAGATGACCAATACAGACTTGATGCAACAACTATAGATGAATATTTTAACGAAAAAAATATCACTAATGAATTTAATGCTGGAGAACTAGAGAAAGAAGATATTGAGCGTTTTAATAATCGCTACAATTATCTAAAAGCACTGAAATCTAATCTCAGTGAGTCGAGCCAAACTACCACACTCGGCCATTGTGATTTAAAAATATTGCTTGAAGAAAATTTACCCAAGAAAGTATGTATTTTAAGAAATGGTATGTTTATTTCTGAAAATATTGCTGGTTTAAAAAGCTTCTCAGACTTTAAAGAATTTTCTGCGGTATTTACATGTGGTTCGGAAGCAGGGAATGGCTTATTGCGGGCGATGGAACCACCAAGGCATGATGATTTTGAGCCTGAGTTATTGCTAGATAAAAACGAAAAAATAAGAGGCAAAAAAGCGATTAAAGAAATTGCCGCAATGGTTCGTAAGGCATTAGAAAAGCATGCTAAAGACCCCGTTTCTGAAATTACTTCGATTGATGAGTTAAAAGAGTTTTTTGGCGATGAAAATGAATCAGGTGGCGGTAAAAATAATGAAGAATCTGACCCATTAGGCAATATCATTATTCGTGCCAAGCAAATGAAGTCTAAATCACTTGCAAGTACAAAAGCTGGTTTAGAGGCTGGTTTGGGTTTAGATGATGGAGACTTAGGTGGTGATGACAACACTGAACATCGTGGTTCTACAGTAACTCAATCGGAAAATCCAAAACAAAAAGGTGCAGGTGATAACCCTACAAAATCATTGGTTGCATTGCAAAATGTACGCGCGATTATGCAAAATGGAAATTCACGAAAAATATTTTTTACGCCTACTAAAACAGGTGTGATTCAGCTAAAAATGCTACAAGTTGGTGCAGATGCAGAATATGAAGTTGCAATACACGATACTAGTGCTGGCCTACTCAAAGATTCGGGCGTGGCATTAGAGGTGACAAAAGGGCAACGCGTTGCAATTGAGATTGGTATGAAACAAGAATATTTGGGTGCGCTAAAGGTAGTGGCTTATGAAATTTGATGAATATAAGGCGTTTCCATACCCCGTGTTGCGCCCAAACAGTGATGATTATTTGGATTGTGACTTTCAAACAACCGTCAACTTTAAAACTGAAAAGCAAGCCATTTTGGTGGATGTGAGCTTTGCTATTTCTTCACCTGAAATTTTAGAGCAAGTTGAATTAGGTAATGCCGAGTTTGTGGCGATGGTGTCATGTAGAGATACTTATTTTCAGTACATGATTCGTAGCCACAACCGTAACACACAGGCAAGCTTTGCAATGGGCGACTTAAAAGGGGCTGTTGTAGTAAACCCTTATGTTGTTGCTAACAAACTAATTGAAAACTTTAGCTCGCCAGACATCAACCCTGAATTTGGTGTGGCGACATTTACATTTAATGTGGGCGATGTATTGGCGCAAGATGAAGCTTATTTGGTGTATTTTGACCAAGAGTCATTCAAGCCTATTACATCAGTGCTAGATTTAGTGCAAAGAGAAGACCAGCCTAATGATTCTTGGCGGGTTGATTTTGATGGTGAGCATATTCAAGTTGTTTTAAGCACAGAGACTAAGCGCATCGTCGATGCCGCACGTAGTAGTAGCACAAAAAATAAAGTGATATTAGTGAACTCTATCTATTTTGGTGCAGTAACTGAGGCTATTCAAAAACTTAAAGACCCTGACAACCCATATTCTGAGAGAAAATGGGCGCAAGTTTTTATGAAGCACGCACATAATAAAAATTGCAATTTTGAAACTGATGATGCGTATGTGATTGCACAGCAAATGATGATGCAACCATTAAAAAGATTAAATTCGGAAGTGTTAACGCTGAGAGAAGACTAACTATGAAAGCTCGATTTTTTAAAGAAAAATATTTAAAAGAACTTGAGTTGAAGATTGAAGACAATCTTGAAAAATATCGTTCAGGACACTTTGATTTTGAGGCAAATATTCCTGACCACTATTTTGAAGTTGCCTTTGAAATAGATGATGCTAAATTAAAAACATTATTACCAGCCAATAAAAATGAAGCCGAAGTAAAAAATTGCATATTGATTTTTGAGGCGATGAAAAATCTCACGCCTTTTCATGCGCGTGATGCGCGGCTGTGGGTGTATTTAACGCATACGGTTTTATTGTCTTACACCCGCGCTAGATGGGTGATTCCAGCGGATGATATAGCTGCTGTTAAGTTTATTAAAGACCATTTTTTCTGCATTGCGAATCGTGGCATAGAAAGAAATAATGCCGCCTCAAGGCTGTGGTGGATGGCGGCGCTTTGTAATCGCACGCATGGACTAAGTTTAGAGGATGCTTTAACTACATTGCTATATCAATCTGACGTTAGAGCTAACATAGTGGAACGGCCAACAACTTCGCAATGCTTAAATGTTTTCTCGGCTATTTTAAGAAAATTGCATGAATCTTACCATACAGATAAAAAGCTCTTTGAGCGCACATTGATGCGTGAGGCAATGAAAAAACTTAACTTGGCTGGAGGAGTAAAATTATTGGGGGTATTACCAGATCAACAAATTAATAAGTTGGTAGAAGATTGCCTAACATCTTAAGTTTTGTTGTAAATTTGACGCCCAGAAAACAGACTTTTATTTTACCAATTTTCCCGAGAGATTTTTATGCCTCTGTAAGCCTTGTAAATAAAGGCTTGCAGAGGAGCTCAAAAGGTTTGTTCAAATTTAAGCGCTTAATTTTCGGCTAAATAAATTGAGTGCGAGTTGGTAGCCTATCAATGAAGTTTGCGCATCATAACGCTCGTCGCTGTCACGCATAAAGGCGTGTTGCGCATTAAACTCATGCCAGGTGAAGTTGAGTTGCGCCGCGTTTAATTTGGCTTGAATTTCAGCCCGCGCTGGGGTTGGAATATATGGGTCTTGTCTACCCCAAATCATCAGCAATTCGCCGGTAATGTCAGCAAGGCGGTCCATGCTGTGTTGGCCAGCTTTGTTGGGGATAAGTTGCGTATTGAGGTCGGTTGCATAAAAACATGCGGTGGCTTTGATGTCTGGCTGCAAAGCGGCGCGGAATGCAAGGTGGCCGCCAATACAGAAGCCCATAGCGCCGATGTTGCCGTTAAACCACGCTTGCTGCTTT
>JAKPIR010000348.1 GCA_029549705.1 Pseudomonadota bacterium
AAAAGCTTCGGCCTTCTTCGCCACCGAAATGCAAAACAGCAACAACCGTTAGGCATTGCATTGAAGAAGGCAGGATTTAAAGTGACAGAAATATGCCGTCATTTGAGCGTGCCACGAAGCAGTTATTATCGTCGCAATAAGCCTAATCCAATCAACCCCACCGAAGTAAGGCTAAAGGCGGCAATTGGACATATTCACCAGGAAATGGACGCGACTTATGGTACCCGTAGAATGCAGGTTGAGTTGCAAGCTCAAGGATTTATCGTAGGTCGTTATAAAGTACGGAGCCTCATGAAAGCATTAACCCTCAAGGCTAAGCGGCCTAAAGCACATCGTTATCCTGCATCTGGGCGTGCATCAGTCACAGCGCCCAATACGCTCAATCGGCAATTTAACCCTAACGAGCAGAACACGCATTGGTCAGGTGATATCACCTATATTCGTACGCAGCAAGGCTGGCTTTACCTAGCCATCGTTTTAGATTTGTATTCACGTCGTGTGGTGAGCTGGGCATTCTCAAGTCAGCCTAATAGTGAACTGAGTACCCGTGCGTTGGAGGTGGCAGTGCAACATCGCAGGCCAACACAGCCATTATTGTTTCATACCGATCAAGGGGTGCAATATTCAAGTGAAGCATTTCAGCAATCGTTACGTAATAACAAGATCAATGCCAGCATGAGTCGACGCGGAAATTGCTTAGATAATGCAGTGACAGAAAGATTTTTCAGAAGTTTAAAATCAGAAAGGGTTAACTACCGACAATACAAAACAAGACAAGAGGCGATGATGGATATTGCAGATTATATTGAACCGTTTTATAACCGAAAAAGACGTCATTCAACATTAGGAAATATTTCACCTGTAGAATATGAACTGAAATTCCAACAAAAATCTATCGAAGTGTCTCAATTTAGTTGACCATTACAGTATTGCAAGTGAGTGCGGATGCCACAGATCGAGGTAACAACGCACAGGCTAATGGAACTAACACCAATAACGACAACAACCAAAGCAACCCTAACCAACTGGCTTACCGTACCCTCATAAAACTTAACCAACAACACCTAGAAATCGAGCAAGATAAACTGACGCTTACCTCTGGTATGCAAGTGGCGGCAGAGATTAAGCTGACTGATCAAACGGTGATGGAATACCTGTTATCACCCGTGAGAAAAGCGTTTCATGAGGCGGGACGGGAGCGGTAGCTAAGAAGCCAATAAACAGCTTCTATAGACGGTTTAGAAAAGCTTTGTTTTTATGCAAGCTCTTTAAAACCAACATTAATCTTGTTACCTTATAATCATAAACACATTCGCCTTTATAGGCATTTTGTTTTTGCTAGATGACTAGCATTTGATATTGGGATTTATACGGACAATTTGTCCGCACCTATAAACTGCCAATAAATTTCAATAACCATCAGGTTACTTTTACTAGAATTAGTAGGGTGTTTCATACCTTAAAGTATCGTGATGCGTTGGATAATTTATCGCGTAGGTTTTACATTTTTGTACAAAAAAATGTAAACAAAACGCTATAAATAGCAATAAAAACCGTGGTTTATTTACATAATATTGTAAAAAATTTATTTAAGTATATGAAAAATATATTTTATATAAATGTTTACATATATTTTGGTGTACATAACCATTTTAATTTACACATTAAATTAAACGTACATCAATTAAAAGCCAGCATTGCTGGCTTTTAATATTTAGAGACATGTTAGTCAATGATAGACAGCAACGGTTTTAAACATTGTTTTAAAATCAAAGCGTTTCATCGCAATGGTGCTATCAGTAAGGTATAATTTCGCTTTTAGTATTTTGTAATGACATAAACGATGCCAATTTACGATTATCAATGCAGTAGTTGCGGTCACAAAGCAGAGGTGATGCGCAAAATTAGTGAGCCAACGTTAACTGTTTGTCCAGCTTGCGGCAGTGAAACTTTTGCAAAGCAAGTGTCAGCCCCTAGCTTTCAATTAACTGGCAGCGGGTGGTATGCCACTGACTATAAAGGCGGCCAAAAACCTGCAACCAGTGGTGCAGAAGCAAAACCGACAGAATCAAAACCTGTAGAAGCAAGTCCACCTGCGGCCTGCGGCACAGGTTGTGCCTGCCACTAACAGCCATGATGCCAAAATTTAAACAATATTTCATCACAGGCTTACTTGTGCTTGTGCCACTGGTGATTACGGTTTGGGTGTTAAAAACTTTTATTGGCGTGATGGACCAAAGCTTGTTGCTATTGCCTGATGCGTGGCACCCTCACAACCTTTTTAAACGCGATATCCCGGGCCTTGGTGCAATCTTAACGGTGGCAATTGTGTTGGTGACAGGTTTGCTCGCCACCAATTTTTTTGGTAAGCAGCTAATCACATTGTGGGAAAATTTACTTAATCGCGTACCCGTGGTGAAGTCTATTTACGCCGGTGTTAAGCAAGTATCCGATACTTTGTTTTCAGATTCTGGCAATGCGTTTCGCCATGCTGTTTTAGTGCAGTTTCCACATTCTGGCGCTTGGACCATTGCGTTTATTACTGGTCAACCGGGAGGGGAAGTGGCAATTCAATTAAGAGGTGAGCATGTCAGTGTCTATGTGCCGACAACCCCTAACCCAACAAGTGGCTACTTTTTGCTGATACCAAAGGAAGATGTGATTACGCTTGAAATGAGCGTAGACGAGGCTTTGAAATACATTATTTCGATGGGCGTCATTTCTCCAACTGACTTAGTGGCGGCTAAAAAACTTAAAGGCCATACGAGTGCAGTTTGAAAATGAGTGGCAATGTACAGCACACATTTTCACAAGTTACATTTTTTTACTAACAATTAACTAATATTTTTATTTAACTAAAGATTTTTATTATGATGCGTACACATTACTGCGGCCACTTAAGCCGCGAACACATTGGACAAACCGTAACATTATGTGGCTGGGCGCATCGTCGCCGCGACCACGGCGGCGTTATTTTCATTGATTTGCGAGACCGCGAAGGCATGGCGCAAATCGTGATAGACCCCGATACGCCGCAAGCATTTGCCAATGCTGAAACAGTGCGTAATGAATTTGTGTTAAAGGTGACCTGTAAGGTACGCGCGCGCCCTGAAGGCACCGTTAACCCAAACATCCCGACCGGTGAAGTGGAAATGCTAGCTTCAGAGATTGAAATTCTCAATGCCTCGCTCACGCCACCCTTTATGTTGGATGACGACAACCTGACTGAAACTGTGCGCCTGGAGCATCGCTATATTGATTTACGCCGCCCAGCCATGCAAAAAAACTTGATGTTACGCTACAAAGTGGCTAAAAATCTGCGCGATTATCTAGATGACAACGGTTTTATTGAAGTGGAAACGCCAATGCTCACACGCTCAACCCCTGAAGGTGCGCGTGATTACTTGGTACCCAGCCGTGTGCATGCAGGCCAGTTCTTTGCTTTACCACAGTCACCACAATTGTTTAAACAATTATTGATGGTGTCGGGCTTCGACCGTTACTTTCAAATCACCAAATGCTTCCGCGATGAAGACTTGCGCGCAGACCGCCAGCCAGAGTTCACCCAAGTCGATATTGAAACTTCCTTTATGGAAGAAAACGACATCATGGACATCGTGGAAGAAATGATTCGCCAGATGCTCAAAAAAGTACAGAACGTTGATTTACCTGCTAAATTTCCACGTATGCCGTTTGCTGAAGCTATGAATAAATACGGCTCTGATAAGCCAGATATGCGCGTTACTCTTGAAATCACCGAGCTAAGTGATGTGATGAAAGATGTTGATTTTAAAGTGTTTGCAAGTGCTGCAAATGCAGATGGCGGCCGCGTGGCGGCATTGCGTGTGCCAAACGGCGCAGCCATTTCACGTTCTGAGATAGATGCTTACACGGAATTTGTGAAAATCTACGGCGCAAAAGGGTTGGCGTATATCAAAATTAACGACAATACAAAATTGAACGAAGATGGCCTACAAAGCCCGATTGTTAAAAATATTCATACCAAAGCACTGCAAGCCATTATTGACCGCACAGGCGCACAAAATGGTGACATCGTGTTCTTTGGTGCAGATAAAACCAAAGTGGTGAATGAAGCACTGGGCGCGTTACGCCTAAAAGTGGGCCACGATAAAGGCCATGTAGATGGCCGCGCATGGGCACCATTGTGGGTGGTGGACTTCCCCATGTTTGAACATGATGAAGAAAACGACCGCTGGGTGGCCTTGCATCATCCGTTTACCGCACCAAAAGACGGCCATGAAGATTTACTCACCAGCAACCCAGGTGCCGCGCTTTCAAAAGCGTACGACATGGTGCTCAATGGCTGGGAAGTAGGCGGTGGTTCAGTGCGTATTCACAAACAAGACGTGCAATCAAAAGTGTTTGATGCCCTTAAAATTAGCAAAGAAGAAGCCCAAGAAAAATTCGGTTTCTTGCTCGACGCCTTGCAATACGGCGCGCCGCCACACGGTGGCTTAGCGTTCGGTTTAGACCGTTTGGTGACGCTAATGACAGGCGCAGAATCCATCCGTGACGTGATTGCCTTCCCCAAAACTCAACGTGCGCAATGCTTAATGACGAATGCGCCGAATGAGGTGGATGAGAAGCAGTTGAGGGAGTTGCATATACGCGTTCGTTCACAAACTCCTGCGGCTTAAAATGCACTCGCTTGCGCTGACGTTGTTGCAAGCTCTTGCCGTACTAGTTGTACTGTCTGCGAGCTTGCGCCTAGTCAGCGCGGCGCGAATTGCATTTTAGGAGATTAGATGGCAATACCAGACTATCAAACTTTAATGCTGCCATTACTTAAGATTTTAAGTAATGGGGAAGAACTCCATTTTAGGCCGCTAGTTGAAGTTTTATCAGACGCGTTTGGTTTGTCAGATGTCGAGAGAAAACATCTCTTACCCAGTGGAGCAATGACTACAATTAGCAGCCGTGCCGGCTGGGCTAGAACATACTTAAAAAAAGCTGGATTGATTGAGCAACCTAAAAGAGGGTATGTGAAGATAACCTCTAGAGGATTGTCAGTTCTTGAGAAAAATTTACAGAAAATTGATGTTAAACTTTTAGAGCAATTTCCTGAATTTATTGAATTTAGAGATGCTGGCAAGACAGAAGTTGAAACTCAAACAATCAGTACGGTTTCGGATACAACTCCAGAAGAAAGTATTGAGAATGCTTTCGTGAAGTTGAATTCACAGCTTTCAGCAGATTTGTTAGAAATAATAAAATCCAGTTCTCCAAGTTTTTTCGAAAGGTTAGTTGTAGCTCTATTGTTAGCAATGGGCTATGGTGGCTCTAGAATAGAAGCTGGCCGTGCAATTGGCCAAAGTGGTGATGGTGGAATTGACGGCATAATTGATGAGGATAAGTTAGGGTTAGATTCAATTTACATTCAAGCTAAACGATGGGAAGGCACTGTAGGTCGCCCTGAAATACAAAAATTTGTTGGCGCATTGCAAGGTAACCGTGCGCACAAGGGTGTATTTATCACGACTTCAGATTTCACCAAAGAAGCGCAAGAGTACGTCAAAAATATCAATAATAAAGTTGTCTTGATAAATGGCTTTACATTGGCAAGATTTATGATTGAGAACGATGTTGGTGTATCAACAGTATCTACCTATAAAGTGAAGAAAATTGATTCTGATTACTTTGTGGACGAATAAATAGTTATGCCAACTGTCTTAAGAATAGGCGCGTTTCGTTTCTTCTTCTATGCAAATGAAGGTCAAGAACCCGCGCATATTCATGTGCAATCAGATAACAAACTTGCAAAATTTTGGCTACAACCTGTTAATTTATCGAGTAGTATTAGTTTTAATGCAAAAGAGTTGAATCAATTACTTGGTTTGGTTCGTGAGAATGAGGCTTTATTTTTGGAGGCTTGGAATGACTTCTTTAACATTAAACGCTGAACCAATCGCGCAATCTGTAGAAACATCAGACAGCGAGTTGGTGGTGAGATTAACCGATGGGCGCGTGCTTTCTGCGCCTTT